>NZ_LZKD01000018.1:0-28583 GCF_001668695.1 Mycobacterium sp. E2497 | reverse complement strand
GCCCAGCGCCGGGCGCGCCGCGGGGTCGCAATCGTCGAGCAGGTCCAGGCAGCGCTGGTACTCGTCGGACTCGCCGATCGTGTCGGCGGCACGGGCCAGCGCGGCCACGCAGCGCAGGAACCCGCGGTTGGGCTGGTGCGCGTACGGGACGGGACCGAAGCCCTTCCAGCCGTTTCGCCGCAGCTGGTCCAGGCCGCGGTGGTAGCCGGTGCGGGCGTACGCGTAGGCGGTGACGGCTTGGTCGTCGGCCAGCGCCTGCTCGGCCAGCGCCGCCCAGGCCACCGACGCCGACGGGTGCGCCGCGGCGACGATCGCGGGCTTCTCGCCGGCGAGCAGTTCGGCCTCGGCGTCGGGATCGCCCGGCAGCAGGGTCGGGTCGGGTCCCAGCAGGTCTCGCGTCGGCGTCATGGCTCCTATACTCCCAGCCGCCCCGTTTCGCCGGGCCGCCGGACCTCTACCGTCACCCCATCCAGGGGGGATGGTCGCTAAGCTCTCCAACTACCCCACCCGATAGCGGAGGACAGCCGTACTCATGCCCCAGCCACCCGAGCCCGACCGCGGCGGCACGCCGAATCCGCGTGGGCACGAATGGGCCGCGCCATCAGGCGAGGACGCGACCGAGAGCGTCCCGCTGGTACCGAGCGACTCCGAGACCGAGACCGTGGTGATCAGACCCGAATCGGGCGGCGATCCGACACACCCCGAGGGGGACGCGGACGGCGCGCAGCGCGAACGCCGCTTCACCGCGCCGGGTTTCGACGCGAAAGAGACCACGGTGATCGCCACCACGCCGGAGCCCGCCACCGAGGTCTTCGCCTCACCGCCGGAGGGCATGCCCGCACAGGCCGGCATGCTTCCCAAACCCGCTGTGCCGCAATCGATCCCACCTCGTCTCGGCGCGAAGCTGCGCACCTCGCGGCAGTTCAACTGGGGCTGGGTGCTGGCGCTGGTGCTGATCGTGTTGGCGCTGGCCGCGATCGCGATCCTGGGCACGGTCCTGCTCACCCGCGGCAAGCACACCAAAGTGTCGCAGGAGGACCAGGTTCGGACCACCATCCAGAGCTTCGACACCGCCATCCAGAAGGGCGACCTGACCACGCTGCGCACCATCACCTGCGGCACCACCCGCGACGGGTATGCCGACTACGACGAGCACCAGTGGGACGAGACCTACCGCCGCGTCTCGGCGGCCAAGCAGTATCCGGTGATCGCCAGCATCGACCAGGTGGTGGTCAACGGCCAGCACGCCGAGGCCAACGTCACCACATTCATGGCGTACGACCCGTCCCTGCGCTCGACGCGCAGCCTGGACCTGCAGTACCGCGACGATCAGTGGAAGATCTGCCAGTCGCCCAGCGGCTAGCGTGATCGCCGCTGGCCTCGCGCCGAGCGTGACGCTAGCTTCACGTTGGGCGCCGAGTGTGAAGCTAGCTTCACACTCGAGCGGCTAGCTGCCCAGGGACTTTCCGGCGCAGTGCAGATCCTCGCAGGCCTCCACCACCCGCTGGGACATCGACGCCTCGCCCTTCTTGAGGTAGCTGCGCGGGTCGTAGACCTTCTTGGCGCCCACCTCGCCGTCGACCTTGAGCACGCCGTCGTAGTTGCTGAACATGTGGCCGGCGATCGGGCGGGTGAACGCGTACTGGGTGTCGGTGTCGACGTTCATCTTCACCACGCCGTAGCGCAGGGACTCCTCGATCTCCGACTTGAGCGAGCCGGACCCGCCGTGGAAGACGAAGTCGAACGGCTGCGCCCCCTCGGGCAGGCCGAGCTTGGCCGCGGCCACCTGCTGCCCCTGGGCCAGGATGTCCGGGCGCAGCTTGACGTTGCCGGGCTTGTAGACGCCGTGCACGTTGCCGAAGGTCGCGGCCAGCAGGTACTTGCCGTGCTCACCGTGACCCAGCGCGTCGATGGTCTTCTCGAAGTCCTCCGGCGTGGTGTACAGCTTGTCGTTGATCTCGTGGGCGACGCCGTCCTCCTCACCGCCCACGACGCCGATCTCGATCTCCAGGATGATCTTGGCGGCCGCCGCCTCCTTGAGCAGAGCCTGCGCGATGGTCAGGTTCTCGTCGATCGGCACAGCCGAGCCGTCCCACATGTGCGATCCGAACAGCGGGTCCTGACCCGCCGCCACCCGCCGGGCCGAAATGGCCAGCAGCGGGCGCACATAGCTGTCCAGCTTGTCCTTGGGGCAGTGGTCGGTGTGCAACGCGACGTGGACCGGGTACTTGGCCGCGACCACGCGGGTGAACTCGGCCAGCGCCACCGCGCCGGTCACCATGTCCTTGACCCCCAGCCCGGAGGCGAACTCCGCGCCGCCGGTGGAGAACTGGATGATGCCGTCGCTGCCGGCGTCGGCGAAGCCCTTGATCGCCGCGTTCACCGTCTCCGAGGAGGTGCAGTTGATGGCGGGGAAGGCGTACGAGTTTTCCTTGGCGCGGCCCAGCATCTCGGCGTAGACCTCGGGCGTGGCGATGGGCATGGGCTCCTCCTGGCCAGTAGGCCCATCCAGTATCGCAACACCGGTATGTTGAAGCATCGTGAGCACCACGGTGACGGCCCTGCCCCACATCTTCGACCCGATGTACTGGTTGGGCGCCGACGGCGTCTTCGGGTCCGCGGTGCTGCCCGGCATCCTGATCATCGTCTTCATCGAGACCGGCCTGCTGTTTCCGCTGCTGCCCGGCGAATCGCTGTTGTTCACCGGCGGTCTGCTGGCCGCAGGTCCGAACCCGCCGGCCAGCATCTGGGTGCTCGCCCCCGCCGTGGCCACGGTGGCGATCCTGGGTGATCAGACCGGGTACTTCATCGGCCGCCGGATCGGGCCGGCGCTGTTCAAGAAGGAAGACTCGCGGTTCTTCAAGAAGCACTACGTGACCGAGTCGCACGCATTCTTCGAGAAATACGGGCCGTGGGCGATCATCCTGGCGCGCTTCGCGCCGTTCGTGCGGACGTTCGTCCCGCCGGTCGCCGGGGTGTCCTACATGCGCTACCCGGTGTTTCTGGGCTTCGACATCGTCGGCGGCGCCCTGTGGGGCGGCGGGGTGACGCTGGCGGGTTACTTCCTGGGCAATGTGCCGTTCGTGCACCACAACCTGCAGAAGATCCTGCTGGTGATCCTGGTCGTCTCCCTGACGCCGGTGTTCATCGCGGCCTGGCGCAGCTACCGGGGCCGGCGGCGGGGCACGCAGGAGCCCGGCTCAGGACACCCGACTTCTGCGGTACGCAACGAAAGCGTCTAGCAGTTCCGGCCGGTCGATCGAACTCTGCTGCACGGCCTCGGCCGGCGCCGCGCCCAGCAGGATCCGCTTGATCGGGATTTCCAGCCGTTTGCCGGTCAGCGTCCGCGGGATGCCCGGAACGGCCAGGATGTCGTCGGGAACGTGGCGCGGGGACGCATGCCGCCGAATGGCCGCCACGATCCTGGACTTCAGCTCCTCGTCGAGCTGGGCGTCGTCGGTCAGGGCGACGAACAGCGGCATCCAGTACCCGCCGTCGTCCTGCTCGACCCCGACCACCAGGCAGTCGCCCACCTCGGGCATCCCCTCCACCGCGGTGTAGATCTCCGCGCTGCCCATCCGCACACCCATCCGGTTCAGGGTGGCGTCCGAACGGCCGTGCACCACAACGGATCCCCGGTCGGTGATGGTGATCCAGTCGCCGTGACACCACACCCCCGGATACTTCTCGAAGTAGGCGGCCCGGTACCGGCTGCCGTCGTCGTCGTTCCAGAAGAAAACCGGCATCGAGGGCATCGGCTCGGTGATCACCAGCTCGCCCTCTTCCCCGATCACGGGATGGTTTGGGCCCGTCCAGGATTCGATGGCCGCGCCCAGGCAGATGCACGACAGCTCGCCGGCCACCACCGGCAGGATCGCGCAGCCACCGATGAAGGCGGTGCAGACGTCGGTGCCGCCGCTCATCGACATCACCGGGACCGGCCGGCCGAGCCCCTCTTGGACCCAACGGAATCCGGACGCGGGCAGCGGTGAACCGGTGGAACCCACGGCGCGCAGCCCGTCCAGCGGGTACGTCGCCCCGGGCTTGAGCTCCTTCTTGGCGCAGGCCAGCAGGTAGCCCGCGCCGGCGCCGAGCACGTTCACGCCGGACTCGGCGGCGACCCGCCACAGCCCGTCGGTGCCCAAATGCGTTGGGCTGCCGTCGTACAGCACGATCGTGGTGTCGGCCAGCAGCCCGGACAGTAGCAGGTTCCACATCATCCAGCTGGTTGACGAGTACCACAGGAAGCGCTCGCCGGCGTACAGCTCCAGTTGCAGGTTCAGGTATTTCAGGTGCTCGAGCACGGTGCCGCCGTGCCCGTGCACGATGCCCTTGGGCTTGCCGGTGGTGCCGGAGGAGAACATCACCCACAACGGGTGCGCGAACGGGACGGGGGTGATCTCCAGCTCGGCGTCCGACCGTGTCGCCGCCGCCCACGGCACGGTCTCGCCGTCGGTCTCGAGCCCGAGCCGCGGCACCACCACGGTGGCCCGCAGGCTGGGCATCGCGCGCCGGATCGTGTCCAGCTCCGCGCGCCGGTCGATGCGCTTGCCGTCGTACACCGAGCCATCGGTGGCCACCAACACGGCCGGCTCGACCTGGCCCAGCCGCGCGATCACGCCGTCGACGGCCACGTCCTGGTTGCACACCGCCCAGATGGCGCCGACGCTGGCGGCGGCCAGGGCGGCGACGACGGCCTCGGCGACGTTGGGCAGGTACCCGACGACGGCGTCCCCGGGCCGCACCCCGAGGCCACGCAGGTAGGCCGCGAAGGCGCCGGTCTCGCGGCGCAGCCGCGCCCAGGACCACTCGCACGCGCCGTCCTCGCCGACGACGATCATGGCGGGCCGCTCGTCGGTCGCGTGCCGGAAGATCTCGGTGGCGTAGTTGAGCGTGGCGCCGGGGAACCACTCGGCGCCGGGCATCGCGCGGTTGCCCAGCACCGCGCGGGGTGGGCTGGCGGCCTGGACGTCGAAGTAGTGCCACACGGCGTCCCAGAACCACTCGATGTCCTCGACGGACTTGCGCCACAGCGCGTGGTAGTCGCCGTAGTGGCCGCGACCGGTGTCGGCGAGCCACGCCATGAAGTGGGTGACGTTTGCCCGGGCCAGCGCGGTCTCGTCGGGAATCCAGCCGCCCGGCTCCGTCATGTCGCGCTCCCTGCGGTCACGGCGGTGACGTTACAGGCGGCCTCCATCAGCATCCACCCCGACAGCTGCACCGACAGGTCCCGTTCGGCGACCTCGGAACTGTTCACCGCACCGTCGACGGACCGGGCCTCCTCGCCGGCCGGTGTGGGTAGCTGCGCGTCGCGGTCCCAGAACGGGCCGAACAGCGGCAGCCCGTCCACGGTTTGCCGGTAGTCCCACGCCGACTTGGCGCTGGCCAGCACGATCCGGCGCGCGGTGTCGCGGGCTGCGGCGTCCTCGGCCGAGTCGCCCGGCAGGGTGGTGGCGACCAGCGCGAGGTAGCGCGCGGTGATGCCGGAGAACAGGCCGCCGTCCCCGCCGCCGGCGCCGGCCAGCACGCCCGCGGGCGCCATGTGCTCGGCGACGGCCGCGACCAGCCGGTGCACCCGGGGTGCGTGCCGGTCGTCGTGGGTGCGTGCCGCGAGCTCCGTTTCCAGGCCGAGCACCACGCCCTGGCAATAGGTGTACTGGGCGCGGACCAGGGAGCCGGCCTTGATGCCGTCGAACACCAGGTGGGTCTCCGGGTCGATCAGGGTCTCGTCGATCCAGTCGGCCATCTGCTGGGCGCGCCGCATCCGGCCGCCGTAGCGGGCCAGGAAGATCCCCGCCGGGCCGTTGGCCGGGGCGTTGAAGAACTGCTCCCCCTTGCGCCACGGGATGCCGCCGCCGTCCTCGGGCACCCACGCGTCCAGGAACTGCTCGGCCAGCTTGGGCAGGGCGCGGTGGCGCTCGACGCCGGCGATGCGGGCGGCGCGTTCCAGCGCCAGCGCCAGCCAGGCCATGTCGTCGTAGTAGTTGTTGGTCCAGCGGACGTTGTTGCGCAGCCGGTGCGAGCGGACCTGCCGGTTGATGCTGGTGTGCCGTTGCGGTTGCGGGTCACGCAGCTGCGCGTCGACAAGGCAATCCAGCAGGTGCGCCTGCCACCAGTAGTGCCAGGTCCCGAACATCCGGTCCCGGCGAGTCGACGGCCACCCCACCACGCCGAGCTGGGTCCCGGGCAGCCCCCACAGCCGTTTCAGGTGTCGTTGCGCGACAGCGGCTTCGGAGCTGGCCGCCCGGTTGGCCCATAGCTGATCCATAGTCCCCGATCCTGCCTCATACTGAAATATGCGCTACCGGCAAACCATTGCGGGGACCACGCACACCTTCTCCGGCCTGGTCGACGTGATGGCGAAGGCGACGCCGGTGCGCTCCGGCGACCAGCTCGCGGGTTGCGCCGCCGGCTCCGACGCCGAACGGGCCGCCGCCGCCTGGGTGCTGGCCGACCTGCCGCTGGCGACGTTCCTCACCGAGGCCGTCGTGCCGTACGAGACCGACGAGGTCACCCGGCTCATCATCGACGGTCACGATCGCGAGGCGTTCGCCCCGATCGCGGGCCTGACCGTGGGCGGCTTCCGCGACTGGCTGCTGGACACGGCCTGCCGCGACGACGCCGCGGCGCGGATCGCCGCCGTCTCCCCCGGGCTGACGCCGGAAATGGTTGCGGCGGTGTCGAAGATCATGCGCAACCAGGACTTGATCCTGGTGGCCGCCGCGGCCACGGCCACCGCGGCCTTCCGGACCACGATCGGCTTGCCGGGCACGCTGGCGACCCGCCTGCAACCCAACCACCCCACCGACGACCCGCGCGGGATCGCGGCGGCGGTGCTCGACGGCCTGTTGCTGGGCTGTGGCGACGCGGTGATCGGCGTCAATCCGGCGACCGACTCGCCGCAGGCGGCGTCGGACCTGCTGCACCTGCTCGACGACATTCGCCAGCGCTTCGCGATCCCCGTCCAGTCGTGCGTGCTGTGCCACGTCACCACCACGATGGAGCTGATCGATCGGGGCGCGCCGGTCGACCTGGTGTTCCAGTCGATCGGGGGCACCGAGGGCGCCAATTCGTCGTTCGGGACGTCCATCGCGATGCTGACCGAGGCCAACGAGGCCGCGCGGTCGTTGCGCCGCGGCACGGTCGGCGACAACGTCATGTACCTGGAGACCGGTCAGGGCGCGGCCCTGTCGGCGGGGGCCCACCTGGGGGTGGGGAACAAGCCCGTCGACCAGCAGACGCTGGAGGCACGCGCCTACGCGGTGGCCCGGGCGCTGCAGCCGCTGTTGATCGACACCGTCGTCGGCTTCATCGGGCCGGAGTACCTCTACGACGGCAAGCAGATCATCCGCGCCGGGCTCGAGGACAACTTCTGCGGGAAGCTGCTCGGCCTGCCGATGGGCGTCGACGTCTGCTACACCAACCACGCCGAGGCCGACCAGGACGACATGGACACGCTGCTCACCCTGCTGGGCGTGGCCGGCACGGCGTTCGTCATCACGGTCCCCGGCGCCGACGACATCATGCTCGGCTACCAGAGCCTGTCGTTTCACGACGCGCTGTACGTCCGAAAGGCATTGGGCCTGCGGCCCGCACCGGAATTCGAGGGGTGGCTGGCCGGCCTGGGCATGCTCGACGCCGCCGGGCGGATCCTTCCCGTCGACCCCGCGACGTCGCCGCTGCGCGCGCTGGCGGCGGGCTGATGGACGACGTCTGGGAACCGCTACGGGCGACCACGCGGGCGCGCATCGGGCTCGGGCGGGCGGGAACCTCGCTGCCGACCCGGCGCGTCCTGGAATTCCAGGCCGCGCACGCCGCGGCGCGCGACGCCGTCCACGAGCCACTCGACGTCGACGCGCTCATCGGGAAGCTGCGCGACATCGGTGTCGACGAGCCGCTGCGCGTGTGCAGCCGGGCGGCCTCGCGCGCCGAGTACCTGCGCCGGCCCGACCTGGGACGCAGCCCGGCCGACCTGTCGGGCCTGCCGAACACCCGGGCGGACATCGGGATCGTCCTCGCCGACGGGCTCTCGCCGCGGGCGCTGACCGACCACGCCGCGGGCACGCTCGCGGCGCTGGTCCGCGAATTCGACGGCCGCTACCGGATCGCGCCGCCGGTCGTCGCCACCCAGGCGCGCGTCGCGCTGGGCGATCACATCGGCCAGGCGCTTGGCGTCACAACGGTTCTCGTGCTCATCGGCGAACGCCCGGGACTGTCGGTCGCCGACAGCCTGGGCATCTACCTGACGCATCGACCGGCGCCGGGGCTCACCGACGCCGACCGCAACTGCGTCTCCAACATCCACCCGCCCGACGGCCTCGAATACCGGGCGGCGGCCGCGGTCACCGCCGCGCTGGTGGCCGGGGCGCGTGCGCTCGGCCGCTCGGGCGTGGCGCTCAAGGACACCACGCGAGCAGCGATCGGCGCGGCCCGGCCGACGGGTGGCCTCGGGCGCTAACCCCTGCGGCCGAGGACCCAACCGAGCACCAGCCCGACCAGCACGGCCAGCACCAACGGGGCATACTTCCTGAGCTGGTCACCGCCCGCGAGCTGCAGCAGGTCGATGGGTTGGGGCTCGACGGCCGGGGCGGCGTGGCGCGGCTCTGCGGCGCGCCCCACCTGCGCGGGGCCCTCCGGTGTGGCCGGCGCCGCCATCGATTCGGCGGTGAGCTTGGCTTCGAGCGACTCCACGAACTGGCCCAGCAGCTTCTCCGAGACCTGCTGCAGCATGCCGCTGCCGAACTGCGCGAGCTTGCCGACGATCTTCAGGTCGGTGTCCACGGTGACGCGGGTCCGGTCGCCGTCGGGCTGCAGCCGGGCGGTGACCGTTGCGGCCGCGTTGCCCGTCCCGCGCGTCTCCTTGCCCTTGGCATCGATGACCGCCCGGTATTGGCCCCGGTCGTGCTGGACGAAACGGACCTTGCCGCTGAACTCGCTGGTGACCGGCCCGACCTTGACCTTCACCTTTCCGGAGTAGTCCTCGCCCTCGTGGCCGGTCAGCTGGGCGCCCGGCATCAGCGGGATCACCTGCTCCAGGTCGCTCAGCACGTCCCAGGCCTGATCGATGGGGGCGCTGACGGTGAACTGGTTGGCGATCTTCATGCCGGGTTCCTCTCGGGTGCGGCGACGACGGTGTCGCGCACCAGCCTACGGCGGCACTACGGAAGTAGAGTGCGGTCCCCCGCGTCGTGGTGGATGCGCCCGACGATCTGGGCCAACGGGCGGCCCCCGCCGCCCCAGCGCTTGGCGATGATGTCGGCGGCGATCGAGACCGCGGTCTCCTCGGGGGTGCGCGCGCCGAGGTCCAACCCGATGGGGCTGGACAGCCGGCCCAGCTCGGCGTCGGTCAGCCCCGCGGCCCTGAGCCGGGCCACGCGGTCGTCGTGCGTGCGGCGCGACCCCATCGCCCCGACGTAGCCGACCTGCGGCAGCCGCAGCGCGAGCTCGAGCACCGGCACGTCGAACTTCGGGTCGTGGGTCAGCACGCAGATCACCGTGTGGCGGTCGATGGCGCCCGCCTCGGCCTGGGCGGCAAGGTAGCGGTGGGGCCAGTCGACGACGACGTCGTCGGCCGTCGGGAAGCGCGCCCGCGTGGCGAACACCGGGCGGGCGTCGCACACGGTGACCCGGTAGCCGAGGAACGATCCCTGCCGCGCCAGCGCGGCCGCGAAGTCGATCGCCCCGAACACCAGCATCCGCGAGGGCGGGGCGTAGCTGGCAACGAACACCTCCATGCCGTCGCCGAGCCGCTGCCCGTCGGGCCCGTACTCGAGGACCTCGCTGCGGCCCAGCGCGAGCAGGCCGCGCGCATCGTCGGCGACCGCGGCGTCGGCGCGCGCCGAGCCCAGCGATCCCGCCATCCCGTCGGGCCGGATCACGATCCGCCGGCCGATCCACGCCGTATCCGGGTGGGCGATGACGGTCGCGGTCGCCACCGCGCGGCCCTCGGCGATGTCGTCGGCCACCGCGCCGAGCTCGGGAAACGAGGCGCGCGAGACCGGCTCGACGAAGACATCGATGACGCCGCCGCATGTCAGGCCGACGGCGAACGCGTCGTCGTCGCTGACGCCGTAGCGTTCCAGCCGGGGGGCACCGCTTTTCGTCGCCTCGGTCGCGAGGTCGTACACCGCGCCCTCCACGCAACCACCCGACACCGACCCGGTCACCGAGCCGTCCGGCGCGACCACCATCGCGGCCCCCGGCGGCCGCGGCGCGGACCGGAAGGTGCGCACCACCGTGCCCAGCCCCGCGGTGTCGCCGGCGCGCCAGATCGACATCAGCTCGGCAAGCACGTCACGCACTCTCTCAACGTAGAGTGAAGGCGACGACCCGGCTCGACTTCGGGTCCATTCGCCCCGTCGAACGCTGCCGGACCGAACGGTTAAGACCTCACCGGCCACATGGGCACCAGTTTCCAGGGTAGGGAGTGCTCCGCGGATTTGATATCGCGGGCGATATCAAATTCCGGTACGAGTGGCCAACGCTTTTCGCGTGTGAATCCTTGGCTTCGAGTGTGCGCCCAGGGCGGCGACACGCCGAGAATCCCCGCCCTGAGCGCACATTCGAGAAGGAATTCGGCGAGAAGGGATGCGGCTACCACGCCTGCGACAGGTCGGCGTGCTGCCGAATCCAGGCGTGCATCGCGACCCCGGCGGCCACCGCGGCGTTGATGCTGCGGGTGGAGCCGAACTGGGCAATCGACACCGTCGTCGCCGCGCCCACCCGGATGTCGTCGGTGATGCCAGGACCCTCCTGCCCGAACACCAGCAGGCACTCCCGCGGCAGCGCCGTCTCCTCGAGCCGCGCCGCCCCCGGGACGTTGTCCACCGCGACCACCGTCAGCCCGGCACCGGCCGCGAAGCCCATCAGGTCGGCGGTGCTGTCGTGGTGGCACAGCCGCTGATAGCGGTCGGTCACCATGGCGCCGCGGCGATTCCAGCGCCGCCGGCCGACGATGTGCACGGTGTGCACCGCGAAGGCGTTGGCGGTGCGCACCACCGAGCCGATGTTGGCGTCGTGCCCGAAGTTCTCGATCGCGACGTGCAGCGGGTGCCGGCGCCGATCGATGTCGGCGATGATGGCCTCGCGCGTCCAATACCGGTAGGCGTCGACGACGTTGCGGGTGTCGCCCTCGCGCAACAGGACCGGGTCATAGCGCGCGTCGTCGGGCGGCTCGCCCGGCCACGGCCCCACCCCGGCGGCGGGTGCGGCCCATTCGGTCGGCCCAGGCCCCGGTTCGCTCACCGCGGCGTCCACACCCCGGCGTGGGTGCCATCGACCGCGACGGTCGCGTAGAGCAGCGCCTCGTTGATCTCGCCCTGGGTGCACAGCGAGGCGCTGACATGCACCGCGTCCAGCGAGGCGTCGGGCAGGACCAGCACCGACGACCCGTACGCCGAGCAGGCCGGGTTCAGGCCGGCGCCGGGCAGCGTCGGGGACGCGAGCAGCATCAGCGGGCCGCCGCGGTGGGCCGATTCGTCGCGATACCGGGCCGCGAGGCCGTCGGCCTCCAGGCCCAGCAGCATGTAGCCGTTGCCGTTGAACGCCGCGGGGTCGCCGAGCTGCGCCTTGGTCATCGGGGCACCGTCGGCGCGCCAAGCCGACAGGCTGACCGTCTTCACCGACAGGCCGGTGTCGTTGGCGTTGGTGGGCATCAACCCCACCGGGAACGCGGCCGGGTAGGCCGCCGAGCTGTTGGGGATCCGGTCACGCGGCGAATAGACGTACACGCCGCGGACCTGGCTGCGATCCTTCAGCGGCCCAAGGCAAACCGTCCCGGCGAGCCGGTCGCCGGAAGCCGCGAACGGCGAGTGGACGTCGGGGGCCTTGCCCGTCGGGCGGCCGCAACTGCCCAGCCCGTTGGACTCCATCGGGTGCGACAGCGCGCCGTAGAGCCCGAACCGGATGTCCTCGGGCTTGGCGTGCGGCGCGCGTGGGTCCACCGCGGAGGCGTCGACGTCGACGAGCACGTAGTCGTCGTCCCAGCGCAGGTTCGACACCGCCATGTTCCAGCCCAGCAGCGACAGCGATTCCCCGAGCCGCGCCCCCTGGGCGCCGTAGGGGCGCACCGGATGACTGGAACCCGAGCAGCCCGTCAGACAGGCCAGCACGCAGGCCGCTACCGCGAGAAGGCGTGTACGGCAGGGCAATTAGCCCAGCCCCAGATCGGCGAGGCCCAGCACGCTGCGGTACGGCAGGCCCTCGGCCTCGATGGCCTCGGCGGCGCCGGTGGAACGGTCCACGACGGTGGCCACGCCGACCACCTGCCCGCCGGCCTCCTGGACCGCGCGCACCGCCGTCAGTGCCGACGCGCCGGTGGTGCTGGTGTCCTCGACCACCAGCACGCGCTTGCCGGCGACCTCGGATCCCTCGATAAGGCGTTGCAGCCCATGGGTTTTCGCGGACTTACGGACCACGAACGCGTCGATCGGGCGTCCCGGCGCATGCATGACGGCGGTGGCCACCGGGTCGGCGCCCAGGGTCAGGCCGCCGACCACGTCGTAGTCCCAGTCGCTGGTGAGGTCGCGCATCAGCGCACCGATCAGGGCCGAGGCCCGGTGGTGCAGGGTCGCGCGGCGCAGGTCGACGTAGTAGTCGGCCTCCTTGCCCGACGACAGCGTCACCCGGCCGTGCACCACCGACAGCCGGCGCACCAGCTCGGCCAGCTCCTCGCGGGAGTCGGTGTGCGCGGCTTCTCCTCCCGCCGCTGCGCGGCCGGCATCGTCGCCGCGCGGGGATTCAGGTCCGGCCACGGCCACCGCCGATCCGCTTGGTCACGGCCCGCATCAGGGTCCGCGGAATCATCCGTTCGGCGGCGATGATCGCCTTGTACTGCAGGCCCGGGATGCTGATCACCTTGCCGCGGGCGATGTCGGCCAGGCTCTGGTCGACCACGTCGTCCACCTCGAGCCACATGAACGAGGGCGACTTCGCCATGTCGATCCCGGCCCGGGCGTGAAATTCGGTGTGCACGTAGCCCGGACACACGGCGTGTACGCCCACGCCGGTGCCCTGCAGGCCGACGGACAGGCCCTCGCTGAAGGAGATCACCCACGCCTTGGACGCCGAATAGGTCGAGCCGCGCCCCGGCACCAGGCCCGCGACGCTGGCGATGTTGACGACGGTGCCGGCACCGGTGTCGAGCATGGCCGGCAGGGCCGCCCGGGTCAGGTGCATCACCGCCGTGACGTTGACGTCGAGCTGTGACTGCAGCACCGCGGGGTCGGTCGCCCAGAAGTCGCCGGAGGTGCCGAACCCGGCGTTGTTCACCAGCACGCGGACTCCCCGCGCCAGGCGTTCGCAGACTTTGTCGCGGCCGGCGGGATCGGCCAGGTCGGCGGGCAGCACCTCGACGGCGCCACCCCGGCCTTCGAGTTCACCTGCCAGTTGCGTCAGTCGGTCGACGTCGCGGGCGACCAGGACCAGGTCGTAGCCGTCGCGGGCGAAACGGCGCGCGTAGCCCGCGCCGATCCCGGACGTCGGCCCGGTGATCAGGGCTACGGGACGAGGCATGAGCGACATCCTAATGACGGCGGCCGCGCCGCCCTGCCCGCGCCCGGCGGGCCGTCAGTGCTGATAGTTGGTGGCCTGGTGGCCGTTGCGGCCGGCCGGCGGCGGGCGGCGAACGGCGTCCGGGCCGCGCTGCTCCCGGCGGATCGGCTCGGCCGGCCGGCGAGGCGCCTGAACGTCCGAGCCCAGCAGCCCACCGACGTCCTGCTGCGCACGCCGGGGCGGCAGCTACGCGCGGCCGGCGGGCGCCAGCGGCCGGCTGGGCGACGCGCTGCGCAGCCCGGCGGGCGCGCCCGCCTCCTGCTGGGTCTCCTCCGGCAGCGGCGGCAGCACCCGCAGCAGGTCGTTGAACTGCCGCACGGTGCGCAGCCCCTCGTCCCACTCGGTGCGGGTGCTGGTGATGGGCATGGCGACCAGCGTCCAGTTCTGCTCGTTCCACATGATCTCGGCGCAGTCCGGTGCGGTGTGCGCGAAGGTGACCATGCGGCGGTCGCAGGCCCGCCGGGCCGCGTCCAGGTTGGTCGAGTACACCATCCGCGGGCCGATCGCGCCCAGCAGCCAGATGTCGCTCTCCCGTGGCTCTTTGAGCCCCTTGAGCCGCAGGTCCACCACGACGTTGGTGCCCACCTTGCGGTGCAGCGCGATGACGGTGGCGACCTCCTCGAGGTCGAAGATGTAGACCGCCTCGCCGCGGATCTGGCCCAGCACGACGTTCTCGGCGGCGATGTCGCCCACCGTCGAGATCACCCCGCGCTTCCAGCGCTTGAGGATGTCGGCGGATTCACGCTCGTAGTCGAAGCCGTGCGACCGCGCCCATGACTTGCGGCGCCTGCTGCGGCCGCGGCGCCGATCGAGGTCGACGTACAGCAACACGCCCGCGCCGACGAAACACAGCGCGGACAGCGTGAACCAAAGGGGGACCATCCCACACAGGGTATCCGTAATTGCTCCGGAATAAAGAAGTCCGGCTGGTCACAACCCAATTACGAGACGGAACTAACGCCCTCGTTCGCCAGCCGTTTGCGCTGACGGCTTCGAGCGTGAGCCCAGGGCGGCGCTTTCGCGAATTTCCCGCCCTGGGCGCACCCTCAAAGCCCAGGAATTCACACTCGGGCCCCGCAGCCCGGGCTCAGCCCAGGATCAGCGAGTCGCCGTCCGGGCTGACGTTGACCGGAACGGTGTCCCCGTCGTGCACGTCGCCGGCCAGCAGCTGCTTGGCCAGCTGGTCACCGATGGCCTGCTGCACCAGCCGGCGCAACGGCCGCGCGCCGTAGACCGGGTCGAACCCGCGCTGCGCCAGCCACTGCTTGGCCGGCAGCGACACCTCCAGCGTGAGGCGGCGCTGCGCCAGCCGCTTCTGCAGCTGGGCCAGCTGGATGTCGACGATCGACACCAGCTCGCCGGGCTCGAGGCCGTGGAAGATGATGACGTCGTCGAGCCGGTTGATGAACTCCGGCTTGAACGCCGAGCGCACCGCGGCCATCACCTGCTCCTCGCTGCCGCCCGACCCAAGGTTGGACGTGAGGATCAGGATGGTGTTGCGGAAGTCGACCGTGCGGCCCTGACCGTCCGTCAAACGCCCCTCGTCGAGAACCTGCAGCAGCACGTCGAACACGTCCGGGTGCGCCTTTTCGATCTCGTCGAACAGGATCACCGTGTACGGCCGCCGCCGCACCGCCTCGGTCAGCTGGCCGCCCTGGTCGTAGCCGATGTAGCCGGGCGGGGCGCCGACGAGCCGGGCGACGGAGTGCTTCTCGCCGTACTCGCTCATGTCGATGCGGACCATCGCGCGCTCGTCGTCGAACAGGAACTCCGCCAGCGCCTTGGCCAGCTCGGTCTTACCGACACCGGTCGGCCCGAGGAACATGAACGACCCGGTCGGCCGGTTGGGGTCGGCGACGCCGGCCCGGCTGCGACGCACCGCGTCGGAGACCGCGGTCACCGCCTTCTTCTGGCCGATGACGCGCTTGCCGAGCTCGTCCTCCATGCGCAGCAGCTTGGCGGTCTCGCCCTCGAGCATTCGGCCGGCGGGGATGCCGGTCCACGCCGACACCACGTCGGCGATGTCGTCGGGTCCGACCTCCTCCTTGAGCATCACGTTCTCGCGGGCCTCGGCGTGCGGCAGGGCGGCGTCGAGCTTCTTCTCGACCTCGGGGATGCGCCCGTAGCGCAGCTCGGCGGCCTTGGCCAGGTCGCCGTCGCGCTCGGCGCGCTCGGACTCCCCGCGCAACGCCTCCAGCTGCTCCTTGAGCTCGCGGACCACGTCGATCGCGCTCTTCTCGTTCTGCCAGCGGGTGGTCAGCTCGGCCAGCTTCTCCTTCTGGTCGGCCAGCTCGGAGCGCAGCTTCTCCAGCCGTTCCTTGGAGGCCTCGTCCTCCTCCTTGGCCAGCGCCATCTCCTCGATCTCGAGGCGGCGCACCAGGCGCTCGACCTCGTCGATCTCGACGGGCCGGGAGTCGATCTCCATCTTCAGCCGGCTGGCGGCCTCGTCGACCAGGTCGATGGCCTTGTCCGGCAGGAAGCGGGCGGTGATGTAGCGGTCGGACAGCGTCGCCGCGGCCACCAGGGCCGAGTCGGTGATGCGCACACCGTGGTGCACCTCGTAGCGGTCCTTCAGGCCGCGCAGGATGCCGACGGTGTCCTCCACCGACGGCTCGCCGACCAGCACCTGCTGGAACCGGCGCTCCAGCGCGGCGTCCTTCTCGATGTACTTGCGGTACTCGTCGAGCGTGGTGGCGCCGACCAACCGCAGCTCGCCGCGGGCCAGCATCGGCTTGATCATGTTGCCGGCGTCCATCGCGCCCTCGCCGGTCGCGCCGGCGCCGACGATCGTGTGCAGCTCGTCGATGAAGGTGATGATCTGGCCGGCGGAGTTCTTGATGTCGTCGAGGACGGCCTTGAGCCGCTCCTCGAACTCGCCGCGGTACTTCGCGCCGGCGACCATCGAGCCCATGTCCAGGCTGATGACGGTCTTGTCGCGGAGGCTCTCGGGCACGTCGCCGGCGACGATGCGCTGGGCGAGGCCCTCGACGATCGCGGTCTTGCCGACGCCGGGCTCACCGATCAGTACCGGGTTGTTCTTGGTGCGGCGGCTCAAAACCTGCACGACGCGGCGGATCTCGTTGTCGCGCCCGATGACCGGGTCGAGCTTGCCTTCGCGGGCGCGGGCGGTCAGGTCGGTGGAGTACTTCTCCAGCGCCTGGTAGGTGGCCTCCGGCTCGGGGCTGGTGACCCGGGCGCTGCCGCGCACCTTGACGAACGCGTCACGCAGGGCCTGCGGCGAGGCGCCGTGGCCGGTCAGCAGCTTGGCGACGTCGGAGTCGCCGGTGGCCAGCCCGACCATCACGTGTTCGGTCGAGACGTACTCGTCGTCCATCTCGGTGGCCAGTTGCTGGGCGGTGGTGATGGCGGCCAGCGACTCGCGCGACAGCTGCGGTTGCGAGCTGGCGCCGCTGGCCTGGGGCAGGCGTTCGACGAGGCGCTCCGCCTCGGCGCGAATGGTCGCGGGCTGGACGCCGACAGCCTCCAGCAGCGGGCCCGCGATCCCGTCGGCCTGCGTCAGCAGGGCCATCAGCAGGTGCGCCGGGCGGATCTCGGGGTTACCGGCGGCCGAGGCCGCCTGGAGCGCCGAGGTCAGCGCCGCTTGCGTCTTGGTTGTCGGGTTGAAAGAGTCCACGACGCCTCCGTTCGCATAGGTAGGGAAAATGCTTGTCGCGTTCTTCAACGCCGTCAAGGTTGAGTGTGTTCCGCTCAACTCTAACGAGTTTTGGCGACCGCGGCGCACGGGGTATCCCCCGAAGCGATGACGCAGACGCAACAGCCCCAGAACGCCACCCACGCCGGGCCCGCCACGGGTCAGCCCCGGCCCCGCGCCGCCTTCTGGCCCGCACTCGCCGCCGCGGCGCTGGCACTGGCGGGCCTGGCCGCCGCCGGATTCCACACCGATCTCGCCGGCGCCGGCCCTTCGGCGACCGTCCCGGAGTCGGGCACGTTGCAGGTCAACGGCACCGGCACCACGAAAACCATCGGCTGCCACGGCGGCTACCTGTCGGTCAGCGGCCAGACCAACACCGTCACCGTCACCGGCCACTGCACCAGCCTGAGCGTCTCCGGCCACGGCAACCGCGTCGCGGTGGACAGCGCGGACGCGGTGAGCGCGTCGGGAACCGGCAACTCGGTCACGTATCACTGGGGCTCACCGACCATCGCCAACGCCGGCACGGCCAACACCGTCGGTCAGGGCTGAGGCCGGGATCGCCGGCGCGCGGCGCGCCTAGAATCGGGCCGCGTGGGGCTCGAGGACACCGATGCGTTGCGGGTGCTGCGCGACGCCTTCGCGCAGGAGGACTCCGGGCCCGGCAACGAGCTCGTGGGCCGGTTCTACACCCGCTGGTTCGGCCTCGACGCCTCGGTGCGCGACTTGTTCCCGCCCGAAATGGGCGGACAGCGGGCCGCTTTCGCGCACGCCATGCACTGGGTATACGGCGAGCTCGTCGCCCAGCGCGCCCAGGAACCGGTGGCCTTCCTCGCCCAGCTCGGCCGCGACCACCGCAAATACGGTGTGCTACCGGAGCATTACGACACGTTGCGCCGCGCGTTGCTGTCGACGTTGCGGACCCAGCTCGGCGGCGCCTGGACCGACGCCGTCGACGACGCGGCCCGCCAGTCGCTCAACCTCATCACCGGCGTGATGAGCGGCGCGGCGGACGCGGACGAGGGGCCCGCGTGGTGGGACGGCACGGTGATCGAGCACATGCGGGTGTCCCGCGACCTCGCGGTGATCCGGCTGCAGCTTGACCGGCCGATGGACTACCACCCGGGCCAGTACGTGAATGTTCAAGTCCCGCAATGCCCGCGCCGCTGGCGCTACCTGTCCCCCGCCATCCCGGCGGACCCGGGCGGCGGCATCGAGTTCCATGTCCGCGTGGTCCCCGGCGGCCTGGTCAGCACCGCCATCGTCGGCGAGACGCGGCCCGGCGACCGGTGGCGGCTGTCCAGCCCGCACGGCGGCCTGCGGGTCGACCGGGAGGGCGGCGACGTCCTGATGGTCGCCGGGAGCACCGGGCTGGCGCCGCTGCGGACGCTGATCATGGACCTCAGCCGATACGCGGTGAACCCCCGGGTGCACCTGTTCTTCGGGGCGCGCTATCAATGCGAGCTCTACGACCTGCCGACCCTGTGGCAGGTGGCCTCGCACAATCCGTGGCTCTCGGTCTCCCCGGTCTCGGAGTACGGCGCCGACCCGGCCTGGGCCGCCGACTATCCCGACGTCACGCCGCCGCGTGGCCTGCACGTGCGCCAGACCGGCCGGCTCCTCGATGTGGTGACCAAATACGGTGGGTGGGGCGACCGGCAGATCCTGATCTGCGGCGGGCCGCCGATGGTGCGGGCCACCAAGGCCGCGCTGATCGCCAAAGGCGCTCCGCCGGAAAACATTCAGCACGACCCGCTATCAAGGTGAGTGGAGGAAGCATGCGCGTCGTCACCCTGCGCGACCCGGCCTCGTCGGTGGCCGCGGAGTTCGTGCCCGAGGCGGGCATGATCGGCACCTCGCTCAGCGATGCCGGCGTGGAGCTGCTGGGGCAGCGGCGCGGGCTGGACGCCTACGTGACGGCGGGCAAGACGATGGGCATCCCGATCCTGTATCCCTGGGCGAACCGGTTGGGCGGGAACACCTATACCGCCGAAGGCGTGACGGCGACGCTGACGCCGGGCGAGAACGGGGTCCGCGCCGACCCCAACGGATTGCCGATCCACGGTGTGCTGGCCGGCCATCCGGGCTGGCGGGTGATCGCCGAGACGGCCGGCGAGTTGATCGCCGAGCTGGATTTCGGCGCCGATCCCCGACTGCTCGCCAGCTTCCCGTACCCGCATGTCCTGACGGTGTCCGTGCGGCTGGCCGAGCGGACGTTGACGGTGCGCGCCACGGTGACCGCCACCGGTGCCCACCCGGTCCCGCTGTGCTTCGGGTTCCATCCCTACCTGCGCCTGCCGGACGTGGCCCGCCCGGAGTGGGTGATCGAGACACCGCCCCTGCGGCGCCTGCGGCTGGACGACCTCGGGCTGCCCACCGGCGAATTCGAAGCCCAGGCGGCGCTGTCGGAGCCGTTGGGGGACAAGGCTTTCGACGATGCCTACGACGAGGTGCCCGACGGCGCGGTGTTCGCGGTCTCGGGTGGCGGCCGGCGGCTGGAGGTGCGCTTCGAGCGGGGGTATCCGGCGACGCAGATCTTCGCGCCCACCGCCGAGGACGTCGTCTGCTTCGAGCCGATGACCGCACCGACGGACGCCCTGCGCCGCGGCGGCTACCACCGCGCGCGGCCGGGTGAGCCTGCGGTCACACAGTTTTCGATCCGGGTCTGATCAGCCGCGCGTTCTGCGCGGCTGCCACACCACCACGGCGGTGCTCTTGGGCACCACCGCCAGATCGCGGCGCTGGCCGGCGCGCACCTGCGCCAGCTCCTCGTTGAGCTCCTGCACGCGGGCCTGCAACGCCTCGACCTGGTTGGTCAGCTCGATGATGCGTTTGATGCCGGCCAGGTTGACGCCCTCGTCCTGCGACAGCCGCTGCACCTCGCGCAACAGGTCGACGTCGTGCTCCGAATAACGCCGTCCCCCACCGGAAGTGCGGCGCGGGCTGACCAGGCCGAGGCGATCGTAGGTGCGCAGGGTCTGGGCGTGCATGCCGGCCAGCTCGGCGGCCACCGAGATCAGGAACGTCCGGGACTCCTCCCGTGAATTCTTGGCCATCAGCGATTGCCCGCCCATCCCGCTCGGGGATCGAACCCGCTGGCCCGCTCCGCGGCCGCGTACGCCTCCAGCGCCTCGGCCGCGGCGCCCTCCACGTTCGGTGGCACGGCGACCTTGACGGTGACCAGCAAGTCCCCGTTGCCGCCGCTGCGCTTCGGGACGCCCCGCCCGCGCACCCGCAGGATGCGCCCGTCGGAGGTGCCCTTGGGCACCCGGACGCCCACCTTGCCGTCCAGCGTGGGCACCGAAATCGTTGAGCCCAAGGCCAGTTCGGCGAAGCTGACCGGAACGGTCACGGTGAGGTCGTCGCCGTCGCGGCCGAACACCTTGTCCGGCCGCACGTGCACGGTGACGTACAGGTCGCCCGACGGCGCGCCGCGCAGGCCCGCCTCGCCCTGTCCGGGCAGCCGGATGCGCTGCCCGTCCTCGACACCGGGCGGGATCCGCACGTTGATGGTGCGGGTGCGGGTGGTGACCCCGGTGCCCTTGCACTCCTCACAGGGGTGCTCGATGATCGAGCCGCTGCCCCGGCAGTCGGTGCACGGCTCGGAGAACCCGAACGCGCCCTGGTTGCGGCTGATCACGCCGGAACCGTTGCAGGTGGGGCACACCTTCGGGCTGGTGCCCGGCCGTGCCCCGCTGCCATGGCAGTTGGTGCACGGCGCCGGGCTGGTCAGCCGCAACGGCATCGCCACGCCCTTGGCGGCCTCGACGAAATCGAGCTGTGTCTCGGTCTCCAGGTCGTTGCCGCGCCGCGGCCGGCTGGGACGCGCGCCGGCGCCCCGCCCGAACAGGCCGCCGAACAGGTCGCCGATGTTGGCGCCACCGCTTCGGCCCGCGGCATCGAACAAATCGTTGAGGTTGAACTCGGCGCCGTCACCGCCGGCACCGAACCCGCCGAAACCGCCCGCGTCGAACCGGCGTCCGCCGAAACCGCCGCCCGCGAAGAGGCGGCGGGTTTCGTCGTACTCCTTGCGCTTGGCCGGATCCGACAACACGTTGTGCGCCTCGGAGACGGCCTTGAATCGCTCGCCGGCGGCGGGATTGTCGGGATTGGCGTCCGGATGCAGGTCGCGCGCCAGCTTGCGGTAGGCGCGCTTGATCTCTTCGGGACTGGCGTCAGAGGAGACGCCCAGCTCCTTGTAGAAGTCCTTTTCGACCCATTCTCGCTGGGCCATGTCGCGTCACCCCCTCCCACCTTTCTGTTGTGTTGTGCTGATTGTGTGGTCTATTCACCGGACGCGCCGGGATTATCGTCCGATTCGGCCTGCCCGGCCGCGGCACCCTCGTCCGCGACCGTGTCGATGACGCCGACCAACGCGTGCCGCAGGACCTGGTCGCCCAGCTTGTAACCCTGCCGCATGACCGTGCCGATCACCGGCTTGGACCCGTCGCCGCCGCCGCCCTCGTGCTGCACGGCTTCGTGCAGCACCGGGTCGAAGTCCTCGCCTTCGGCGCCGAACGCCGTCAGGCCGAGCCCGATCAGCGCGCTGTCGAGCTTGTCGGCCACCGACTTCAGCGGCCCGGACTCCAGGTCGCCGTGCTTGCGCGCCCGCTCGAGATCGTCGAGCACGCCCAGCAATTGGCTGACCACGGCGGCCTTGGCCCGGTCCGCCGCGGCCTGTTGGTCGCGCAGCGCACGCTTGCGGTAGTTGGCGAAGTCGGCCTGGACCCGTTGCAGGTCGGCGAGCAACTCGGTGGCCTTGCCGGCCTCCTCGGGGCTTTCGCCGGCGAACTCGTCGGCCGGCGCCGCCTCGCCCGACGTGGCGCCGGGCGAGGCGTGCCGTACTTCACCGGTCTGCGGGTCGATCCGCCGCTTGTCGGTGACGGTCACCTGCTCCTGTGGATTGCCTTCTGTCACTTGGACTCCCGGTCGTCGTCGACCACCTCCGCGTCCACGACGTCGTCGGCGGAACCGGACGGGCCACCGGCTGCGCCGGCCTCCGCGCCGCCCGCGGCCTGGGTGGCCTCGTAGATGGCCTGGCCGAGAGCCTGGGACTCCTGGCCCAGCTTCTCCATCGCCGCCTTGATCGCGGAGATGTCGGTGCCGCCCAGGGCCGTCTTGGCCTCGGCGATCGCGCCGTCGACCTTGGACAGCGTCTCCTCGGGAACCTTCGACCCGCCCTCGGCCTCACGCTGGTCCTTGACGAACTTCTCCGTCTGATAGACCAGCGACTCGGCCTGGTTGCGGATGTCGGCCTCCTCGCGACGCTGGCGGTCCTCCTCGGCGTGCGCCTCGGCGTCCTTGATCATCCGGTCGATCTCCTCCTTGGACAGGCCGGAGCCCTCCTGGATCTTGATCGTGTTCTCCTTGCCGGTGCCCTTGTCCTTGGCCGTGACGTGCACGATGCCGTTGGCGTCGATGTCGAAAGTGACCTCGATCTGCGGGACGCCGCGCGGGGCCGGCGGGATGCCGGTCAGCTCGAAGGAGCCGAGCAGCTTGTTGTGCGAGGCGATTTCGCGCTCACCCTGATAGACCTGGATCTGCACCGACGGCTGGTTGTCGTCGGCCGTGGTGAAGGTCTCCGACCGCTTGGTGGGGATCGTGGTGTTGCGCTCGATGAGCTTGGTCATCACGCCACCCTTGGTCTCGATACCCAGGCTCAGCGGCGTGACGTCAAGCAGCAGAACGTCTTTCACCTCACCCTTGAGCACACCGGCCTGCAGCGCGGCGCCCACGGCCACCACCTCGTCGGGGTTGACGCCCTTGTTGGGCTCCTTGCCGCCGGTGAGCTCCTTGACCAGGTCGGTCACCGCGGGCATGCGGGTGGAACCACCCACCAGCACCACGTGGTCGATCTCGGACACCGAGATGCCGGCGTCCTTGATCACCGACTGGAAGGGCTGACGGGTGCGGTCCAGCAGGTCCTGCGTGATGCGCTGGAACTCGGCGCGGGTCAGCTGCTCGTCGAGGAACAGCGGGTTCTTGTCCGCGTCGACCGTGATGTAAGGCAGGTTGATCGAGGTGCTCTGCGAGCTCGAGAGCTCGATCTTGGCCTTCTCCGCGGCCTCACGCAGCCGCTGCATCGCCATCTTGTCCTTGGTCAGGTCGATCCCGCTGGTGCCCTTGAACTTGTCGACCAGCCACTCGACGACCCGGTCGTCCCAATCGTCGCCACCGAGGTGGTTGTCACCGCTGGTGGCGCGGACCTCGACCACGCCCTCGCCGATCTCGAGCAGCGAGACGTCGAAGGTGCCGCCGCCCAGGTCGAAGACCAGGATGGTCTGTTCCTTCTCGCCCTTGTCCAGGCCGTACGCCAGCGCGGCCGCGGTGGGCTCGTTGACGATGCGCAGCACGTTGAGGCCTGCGATCTGGCCGGCTTCCTTGGTCGCCTGCCGCTGGGCGTCGTTGAAGTACGCCGGCACGGTGATGACGGCGTCGGTGATGTCCTCACCCAGGTACGCCTCGGCGTCGCGCTTCAGCTTCATCAGCACTCGGGCGCTGATCTCCTGCGCGGTGTATTTCTTGTCATCGATCTCGATGGACCAGTCCGTGCCCATGTGCCGCTTGACCGAACGGATGGTGCGGTCGACGTTGGTCACCGCCTGGTTCTTGGCGGGCTGACCGACGAGCACCTCGCCGTTGCGCGCGAACGCGACGATGGACGGGGTCGTCCGCGAGCCCTCGGAGTTGGCGACGACGACGGGGTCACCGCCCTCGAGAACTGCGACGACGGAGTTGGTGGTCCCGAGGTCGATACCGACCGCACGAGCCATAGTGATTCCTCCTGATTGAGTAGAGCTTCTTTGGTGCCACTATGCTGAGTGAACCCCGCTCAAGACTGCTCTGGTCGACACCGTGGTGTCAACCCAGCATTGAGTGTGGTTCGCTCAACTTGTCGCCCATGCTAACGGCGGACGCCGCCGTCTTGTTCCCGGGGGGGTCGAAAGGGTGTGCCGCGATGCGACGGCCGCGCAGTGAGCGCGCGGGCGCATCGGTGGGTTAGCCTGAGCCTTTACGGAGCCGAGACGGCAGGACTCAATGCCACCGCAAGACAGCGCCGCCGCGCGGCTCACCCGCGAAGAGTCGGGCTATCACAAGGGCCTGAACAACCGCCAGATCCAGATGATCGGTCTCGGCGGCGCCATCGGAACCGGCCTGTTCCTCGGCGCCGGAGGACGGCTCGCGTCGGCGGGACCGGGGTTGTTCCTGGTGTACGGGATCTGCGGCGTCTTCGTCTTCTTGATCCTGCGCGCCCTCGGCGAGCTCGTGCTCTACCGCCCGTCCTCGGGATCCTTCGTCTCCTACGCCCGTGAATTCTTCGGCGAAAAGGCCGCTTTCGCGGCGGGCTGGTTGTACTTCCTCAACTGGGCGATGACCGGGATCGTGGACACCACCGCGATCGCGCACTACTGCCACTACTGGACGGCGTTGCAGGCCGTGCCGCAGTGGACGCTGGCGTTGATCGCATTGGTCATCGTGCTGGCGATGAACCTCATCTCGGTCAAGCTGTTCGGCGAGCTGGAGTTCTGGGCCTCGTTGATCAAGGTGCTCGCGCTGGTGACGTTCCTGGTCGTCGGCACGGTCTTCCTGGTCGGCCGCTTCAAGGTCGACGGCCATGACCCCGGGGTGGCGCTCTGGGACAGCCACGGGGGACTTCTGCCGGCCGGCCTGCTGCCCCTGGTGCTGGTGACCTCGGGCGTGGTCTTCGCCTACGCCGCGGTCGAACTGGTCGGCATCGCGGCCGGGGAGACCGCGAACCCGCACAAGATCATGCCGCGCGCGATCAACTCGGTGGTGTTTCGCATCGCCGTGTTCTACATCGGGTCGACGGTCCTGCTGGCGCTGCTGCTGCCACATACCGCCTACCGGGACCATGTGAGCCCGTTCGTCACCTTCTTCTCCAAGGTCGGGTTCGGCGGGGCGGGCAGCGTGATGAACCTCGTCGTCCTCACCGCCGCGCTGTCCAGCCTGAACGCCGGGCTGTACTCCACGGGCCGCATCCTGCGGTCCATGGCGATCAACGGCAGCGGACCGAAGTTCACCGCGCCCATGACGAAGAACGGCGTGCCGTACGGCGGGATCCTGCTCACCGCCGTTGTCGGCCTGTTGGGCATCGTGCTCAACGCCGTCAAACCGAGCCAGGCGTTCGAAATCGTGCTCCACATCGCCGCCGTGGGCGTCGTGGTCGCCTGGGGGACGATCGTCGCGAGCCAGCTGCGGTTCTACCGGCTGTCCCGCGCCGGGACGGTGCAACGGCCGCACTTCCGGATGCCGTTGGCGCCCTACAGCGGCTACCTCACGCTGGCCTTCCTGGCCGGCGTCCTGGTCCTGATGCTGGTGGACAAGGTCCAGGGCCCGTGGCTGCTCGGCGCGATGGCCGTCGGCATCCCCGCGCTGATCGCCGGTTGGTACCTGGTCCGCCATCGGGTGCACGCCGCCGCCCAAGACGCCGCCCTGCCGGCCGCCGACCCGCCCGCGGCGGCCTAGGGCTCGTCGATGTCGCGACCGCCGGCCAGATCGGCGCAGTCGACGAGCTCGACGTCGTGCCGGGTGCGCAGGTAGGCGCCGGCGCCCTGATCGCCGGAGATGCGCGAGAGGACCTCGGGCCAGTGCCGGCGCGCGATCACCACCGGGTGCCCCGGCCGGTCGCCGAACACGGCGCGTGCCAGGCCGCTGGTGGACCCCACCGCGCGGTCCAGGACTCGTGCCACCACGGCGGCGCCGACGTCGGGCGTGTCGATGACGTGCAGCACCGCGTAGTCCGCGTGCATGCGGTCCGCGTGGTTCAGGCCGGCTCGCACCGAGGCGCTCAGCCCCTCGCGCCAGTCCGGCGCGGCGATCGCCGTGACCCCGACCGGGGCAGGAACCTCGACGGCGCCCAGGACCAGGACGACGCCCGCACAACCGCCGTCCTGCAGCGCGTCCACCGCGGCCTCGAGCCAGCCGTCGACCAGCACCTTCGGCTTGCCGTAGCGGCTCCCGGCCCCTGCGGCCAGCAGCACCCCGACGATGCGCGGCGCCGGGCCGATAGACTGCGATAACGTCACTCTCCTATGATGACATTGGGCTTCTCGCACAGTGACAATGATGGAGCGCAATGACCCAGGACGTGCAGGCGACCACGGCCGGACCCGTCACCCCCACGCCCCGGTACGCCGGCACCCGCGTCCAGCGGGTGGAGGACGGCCGGCTGCTGACCGGCCGCGGCAGCTTCGTCGACGACATTTCGCGACCCGGGATGCTGCACGCCTGCTTCGTGCGCAGCCCGTTCGCGCGGGCGCGGATCAACGGCATCGACGCCTCGGCGGCCCTGGCGCTGCCCGGGGTGCGCGCGGTGTTCACCGCCGCCGACCTCAACCCGGACGTGAAAGAGGCGTGGCACGCCGTCGCCGGCAAGGACATGCCGGACACCCCGCGACCGCCGCTGGCCGAGGGCGAGGCCAAGTTCGTCGGCGACCCCGTCGCGCTCATCGTCGCCGAGAGCCGCTACATCGCCGAGGACGCGCTTGAGCTCGTCGACGTCGACTACGAGCCGCTGCCCGCGGTCACCGACTTCACCCGCGCGCAGGACTCCGAGGTGCTGGTGCACGACGCCTACCCGAACAACGTCGCCGGCGGGATGGGCGGGGCCCCGCCGGACGAGGAGCTGTTCGCCAACGCGCCGTGCGTCGTCAAAGAGCACATCTACCAACAGATCTACGCGCCGGTGCCGATCGAGACCCGCGGCCTGGTGGTCGAATGGACCGCCGGCACCGGGGAACTCACGATGTGGGCGTCCACCCAGACCCCGCACGAACTGCGCGCGTTCTGCGCCCGGCTATTGGGCATTGCCGCGCAACGGGTTCGGGTCATCATGCGCGACACCGGCGGCGGGTTCGGCCAGAAGGTCGTCCCGATGCGCGAGGACATGTGCATCATGCTGGCCGCCCGCAAGGTGCCGGCGGCGCTGAAGTGGATCGAGGACCGGCGCGAGAACCTGATGTCGGCCGGGCAGGCCCGGCACGTCGACGGCACCGCGCGCATGGCGTTCGACGCCGACGGCAACATTGCGGCGGCGGACATCGACTTCGTCCAGGACATCGGCGCCTACCCGACGCCGTACCCGGTGCTGACCACGGCCGCCATCGGCATGTTCTTCCCCGGCCCCTACCGGGTGCCCAAGGCCAGCTTCAACTACAAGACGGTCTTCTCCAACACCAGCGGCCTGGCCGCCTACCGCGGCCCGTGGCAGTACGAGACGCTGGCCCGCGAGATCCTGCTCGACATCGCCGCCCGCAAGATGAACGTCGACCCGGTCGAGCTGCGCCGGCGCAACCTGTTGCGCCGCGACGAGATGCCCTACGTCAACCCCAACGGCATGCCGTATGACCACGTCGCCCCGATCGATACGTTCGAGCAGGCGGTGAAAATCCTTGACCACGAAGGCTTTCGGAAGGAACAGGCCGAGGCGTTGGCGCACGGCCGTTACCTGGGCCTGGGCTTCTCGGCCTACATCGAGCCCACCGGCGCGGCCACCGGGCACCTGGCCACCGAAGGCGCCACCATCCGCATGGAGCCGACCGGCAAGATCAACGTCTACGTCAACGGCGGCTCGAGCGGAAACAGCATCGAGACCACCGTCGTGCAGCTGACCGCCGACGCGCTGGGCGCCGACATCGACGACGTGGCCACCATCCAGGGCGACACCGCGATCACCCCGTACGGCGCCGGGACGCAGGGCAGCCGCAGCGCGCCGATGACCGCCGGGGCCGTCGCCGAGGCGGGCGCCATCCTGCGCGAGACGATCGTGGCGCTGGCCGCGCACCACCTGAAAGTGCCGGAGGCGCAAGTGGGTCTGGCGTTCTCGGTCGCCAGCGTGCGCGATGACCCGGCCAGGTCGGTGTCGTTCGGCGAGCTGGCCTACGTGGCGTACTACTCGCCGCAGCAGCTGCCGCCGGGGCTGTCGACCAACCTGGAGGCCACCGCCCGGTTCAACTCGACCAATCCCATCCACTGGTCCAACGCGACGCACGCCTGCACCTGCGAGGTGGACGTGGCGACGGGCAAGGTGACGCTGCTGCGCTACATCGTCAGCGAGGACGTCGGCCCCATGATCAACCCGTCGGTGGTGGAAGGCCAGATCGCCGGCGGGACGGTGCAGGGCATCGGCGGCGCCCTGATGGAGGACATGGTTTACGACGACGACGGCAACCCGCTGGCAACGACTTTCGTCGACTACCTGCTGCCCACGGCCACCGAGGTGCCGCCGATCGAGTTCGGACACGTCGAGATCCCCGGGCCGGGGCCGGGCGGCTACAAGGGCGCCGGCGAGGGCGGGGCCATCGGGTCGACCCCGGCGGTGATCAACGCCATCAACGACGCGCTGGCACCGCTGGGCGTG
>NZ_LZKD01000017.1:0-20258 GCF_001668695.1 Mycobacterium sp. E2497 | reverse complement strand
GCAGGGTGCTCCACTTCCCGTCGGCGATGTCGTACATCTCCACGACGTTGAGCACCATCGTCGGTTCCTCGCCGCCGGCCACCACGATGCGGCCGTCGATGTAGGTCGCGCCGTAGCTGCCGCGCGGGGTCGGCATGCCCACCAGCTTGGTCCAGGTGCCCGATTGCGGGTCGAACCGCTCATTGGCCGCGGAGTTCTTGTCGGCGGAGAGGAACCGCCCGCCGATCGCGTACACGTAGGTGCCGTCCGACACCGCCGCCAGGTGTTCGCGCGGCGTGGGCATGTCGGCGGCGTCCTTCCACGAGCTGCCGTCGAAGACCTCCGTCTGCGGAACGAGTTGCTTGGCGTTCTGGCCGCCGACCGCGACGAGCTTGTCACCCACCACCGCCGCGGCAGGGGCGGCGCGCGCGTGGGTGAGATGCGGCAGTTCGACCCAACTGCCGCCGCGCAGCGCGAACACCTTGTTGGATGCGTCGGCGAGCTGATCGCTCGCGCCGCCGAGCACCACGACTTCGCCGCGATAGGTCGCCGCGGTCGCGTGATGCAGCGGGATGGGCAGCGGCGGCCCGGGCTGCCAGGCGCCGGTGCGCGGGTCGTAGCTCTCGACGGTCTGCAGCACCGCGCCGTTGCGCAGGCCGCCCACGATCCAGATCTTGTCGCCCTGGACGGCCCAGGCCATCATCAGCCGGGGCGTCGGTGCGTCGGGCAGCGAGCGCCACTGCGACGCCGGCTGGATCCGGCGGGCCGGCAGTTTCAGCGCTTCCGCCGACGAGGTGAGCTGGCCGTCGCCGACGGCGGTCGACCCGCCGATCGCGTAGACGGACTTCTCCACGGCGTCGACGGCCATGCCGTGCCGGGCGGTGGTCATGTCGGGCAGACCCGACCACGTCTTCGTCATCAGGTCGAAGGCGGCGACGCTCTTGAGGAGCTGCCCCGCCGATACGCCGCCCGCCGCGACCAGACGCCCGTCGACGATCGCCACGCCGAAATCGCTGCGCGCCTGGCTCAGCGCGGGCAACGCGGTCCAGGTCTTGGCGGCCGGGTCGTATGCCTCGACCGTCGCCAGGTCCGCGGTGCCGTTGGTGCCGCCCACGGTGTACATCAGCTTCCCGTCCGAGGCCCCCGCCAGCAGTTGACGCGGGGTCGGGATGGGCGCGCCCAGGGTCCAGGTGTTGCCGTCGAACACCTCGGTGGTGTTCAGCAGCGCGCCGCTCGCGTCGACACCGCCGGCGACCACCAGGCGGTCGCCGACCACGGCCGCCGCCGCGGCCGCCCGGGGTTGCAGCAGGTGCGGAAGCTCGACCCAGCGGCTGTTGATGATCCGCCAGACCTGGTCGCTCGGCACGTTCTTGCCGCCCGCGGACTTCCAGCCGCCGAGCACGACGGGGTTGCCCTGCCAGGTGACCGCCATCGCGTGTGAAACGGGCACCGGCAGGTCGTCGCCGACCTTCCAGCTGTCGATGACGGGGTCGTACCCCTCCTGCAGCCCGGTGAGCCCGCCGTCGCTGCGGATCCCGCCGAAGATCCAGATCGTGCCGTCGGCCTGGGTGGTGGCCGCCGCGTCGCGCGAAATGCGCGCGTTGGTGATCGGCTTCCACTCCATGGGCGGCTGCGCGGTCGGCTGTCCGGAAGCGCCCTTCGGGCCGGCGTTGTTGTCGTTCGGAAGCGCGAAATAGACGCCGGCGGCCACCACCAGCAAGACGGCGGCGAGAGCGCCGGCCGCCAACGCGATGCGGTTTCGCTTCTTGCCCGGTTCCGCGAACCACCCGGCCAGGCGGGCCCCGGGGCTGCGCGGCGGCCCCTGGACGCCGCCGCCTCGACCCGACGGCACGGCCTTGGGTGGCTGCACTTTCGGTTGCGTCGCCGACCCGTGCCCGCCGCGCAGCAGGCTGGCAGCCTCGGACAGCTCGGCGGGTCCGGATTGCGGAAAAGGGGCGGTCTCCAGCGCGTGGTCGACTGGGGCGCTGATGGCGGAGGTCGGGTCGTCGTGCCCCGCGGGCGCCGCCGGGGGTGCGGCCATGCTCGACGTGTTGGGGGCGGGCGGCCGCGCCGCCTCGCCGTGAATGCCGGGTGGCACCGGCGCGGCGTGCGGGAGATCCGCCACGGCCGAGGGGCGGCCGGTGATGGCCATCGCGTCGGGTTTCAGACCGTTGCGGCGCTGCGCGGCCTGCAGCTCGCGGCCGAACTCCTCAGCCGAGGCGGGCCGCTCGGCGGGATCGATCGACATCGCCCTCTCGATCGCCGAGCACACCGCGTCGGGAATGCCGTCGGGACGCATGTCCGGGATCCCGGTGGTGCTGATCCGCAGATACTGCGCAATCAGGTCCTCGCCCTTCTTGCGCTCGTGCGCGGCGTTGCCCGCGATCAGCGCGTAGAGCGTGGCGCCCAGGGAGTACATGTCGGAGGCAACCGTCGCCGGGTTGCCCGTCATCACCTCCGGGGCGGTGAAATCGATGGTGCCGGAGAAGAACCCGGTCGCCGTCTCGTACCCGCCTTCGATGTGGGCGATCCCGAAATCGCTGAGCTGCGGCTCGCCGTAATCGTTGACCAGGATGTTGGCCGGCTTGATGTCGCGGTGCAAGGTCCCGGCCCGGTGCGCGGTTTCCAGTGCGCCGCAAAGCTTTACACCGATGTGCAATGCCTCGGGCCAGGGCACCGGCCCTTCGCGGCGCAGCCGCACCGCCAGCGAATCCGCAGAGTGATACGGCATCACGATGTAGGGCTTGCCGCTCCCGGTGACGCCGACCCGCAGGATGTTGACGATGTTCGGATGCCCGGAGAGGCCGCCCATCGCGTAGCCCTCGCGCAGGAACCGTTCCCTGCTGTCGTCGTCGATGTGCGACGGCAGCACCTTCACCGCAACGCTTCGCCCGAGCGCGGTCTCGTAGCAGCAGTAGATGACCCCCGCCCCGCCCCGGGCCACCTGGCGCGCATCCTCGAACCCCGCGGCCGCCAGCTCCGCGGCGATGCCGCTCGGTACCGGTGCGACATTGTCGGAACGGGGCTCTTCAGGCATTTGCTGGCGCTCGACCCTCCGCGAATCATGTGATGGGCGAGCTCAAGGTTAAGCGCTCACCACCTCGCCGGTGTGTCTTTCGGCAACCTTGGTCGCCCAGGCCGTGACCGGGCCCCGGAACAGTTAGCCGGCGGCGGCGGGCCGCCTGACTCAGCGGTCGATGGTCGGGGGACCCTGGTGCGGCCGTTGCAGCGCGGCGAATTCGGGAACGCCGGCCATGGTGAGCACCGCCTCGAGCAGTCGGACACCGTCGTGCCCGTTCGGCGCCCGGGTCAGTACCGGCCCGGAGAAGGCGCGGCCGCCGACCGCGATGATCGGGCTGCCCGCCTCGTCGCCCAGGGCATCCTGGCTGGCCCGGTGCGCCCGCCGCACCGCTTCGTCGAGGCCGCTGTCGTCGAGCGCTTCGGCGAGGCGTTCCTCGAGGCCGCTCTCGGCGAGTGCTTCGCGGATCGCGTCCGCGTCGAGTTGGTCCCCGCGCACATGGATGCACCCGCCTATCGAGTCGTAGAGGCCCTCGAACGCGTCGGGGCCACGCTCGTTCACGGCCGCGGCGAACAGGCGTCCCAGCCGCGTCGAGCGCTCCATCATGCGTTGCTGTTTGGTGTCGTCGGCGTCCTGGCCTTCGTTGAGCACCGCCAGGCTCATCTGCCGCAGGACGACCGGCGTCTGCGTGGACCGAGCGGCGTCGCGCAGCCAGCGCGCCGTCACCCAGGAGAACGGACAGACCGGATCGAGGTAGAGGTCGACGTCGGCCACGGGGTTCCTCCTTCGCGCCAAGGGTTGGGCTGACGGGTGGCATACCCGCTACCGGCCGTCGCACGCCCCCTGACGGGGTTGCCAGCAGAATGGTTTCTATGACGCTGAACCTGGGCGAGTACTTCAACCGCATCGGCTATGGCGGCGCCGCGGCGCCCACGCTCGAGGTCCTGCAGGCTTTGGTCGGCGCGCACACCAAAGCGATTCCCTTCGAGAATCTCGATCCGGTGCTGGGGGTGCCGGTCGACGACCTGAGCCCGGCCGCCCTGGCCGGCAAACTGGTTCAGCGGGGCCGCGGCGGCTATTGCTACGAGCAGAACGGCTTGATGGGCTACGTGCTGGCCGAGATCGGCTTCCGGGTGCGGCGCCTGGCTGGCCGGGTGGTGTGGATGCGGCCGCCCGACTCACCGTCACCGCCGCAGACCCACACCGTGCTGGCCGTGACGTTCCCCGGCTCCCACGGTGCTTACCTCGTCGACGTGGGCTTCGGCGGGATGACACCGCCCTCGGCGCTGCGCATCGAGACCGGCAGCGTGCAGCGGACGACGCACGAGCCGTACCGGCTGGAGGACCGCGGCGACGGCCTGGTGTTGCAGGCCCAGGTCCGCGGGGAGTGGCAGCCGCTCTACGAGTTCAGCACCCGGACGGCGCCCGACGTCGATCTGCAAGTGGGCAGCTGGTTCGTCTCGACGCACCCCTCGTCGCACTTCGTGACCGGACTGACGGCGGCGCGCGTCACCGACGACGCCCGACTGAACCTGGCCGGCCGGAACCTGGCCATCCACCGCGCCGACGGCACCGAGAAGATCCGCCTCGACGACGCGGCGGGGGTGGTCGACACCCTCAGGGACCGGTTCGGCATCAACGTGTCCGACGCCGCCGGCCGCGGCGCGCTCGAGGCATGCCTGGACAAGCTCCTGGACGCTTAGAGCCAGGCGCCGATTCGCCGCAGCGCCTCTTCGATGTCGCCCGTCGGCCCGGCGAACGAGAATCGGACGAAGGAATTGCCGTGCGCGATATCGAAATCGATGCCCGGCGCGATGGCAACGCCGGTGTCCTTCAACAGTTTCGAGCAGAACGCCATCGAGTCGTCGGTGTGGTCGGACACGTCGGCGTAAACGTAGAACGCGCCGTCGGTGGGGGCCAGCCGGTCGATGCCGATTCGACGCAGCCCGTCCAGCAACAGCGCGCGGTTGGTCGCGTAGTGGTGCAGGTTGCCGTCGGCCTCGGCGGTCGCCTCCGGGGTGAAGGCCGCCACCCCGGCGATCTGCGACAGCACCGGCGGGCAGATGGTGAAGTTGCCGGTCAGGCGGTCGACTGCGCGCAGTAGCGGCGACGGCACCAGCATCCAGCCGAGCCGCCAACCCGTCATCGCGTAATACTTCGAAAAGCTGTTGACCACCACGGCGTCTCGCGAGGTCTGCCAGGCGCAGCTGGTCGGTGGCGCGCCCTCGTAGATCAGGCCGTGGTAGACCTCGTCGCTGATCAGCCGCACCCCGGACGTCTCGCACCACGACGCGATGGCGGCCAGTTCGGACGGCGCGATGACCGTTCCGGTGGGGTTGGCGGGGCTGGCGACGATCACGCCCTGCACGGGCGGGTTGAGTTCGGCGAGCATCGCCACGGTGGGCTGGAAGCGGGTCTGGGGTCCGCATGGGATCTCGACCACCTCACATCCCAACGCGGACAGGATGTTTCGATAACACGGGTAGCCGGGACTGGCCAGCGCGACCCGATCACCCGCGTCGAAGCACGCCAGAAAGGCGAGCAGGAATCCGCCGGAGGAACCCGTGGTGACCACCACGTCGTCGGGCTCGACGACCAGCCCGTGCTGGCGTTGGTAATCCGCGGCTATCGCCGCGCGCAGCTCGGGGATGCCGAGTGTCACGCTGTAGCCCAGCTCGTTGAGGTGCAGGGCCGCGGCCGCGGCCGCGCGCACCGGCTCCGGCGCTCCCACGCTGGGCTGGCCGGCCGACAGGTTCACCAGGTCGCCGTGGCTGCGCTGACGCTCGGCGGCCGCCAGCCACACGTCCATCACATAGAACGGTGGGATGGCGGCGCGCTGTGCGACGTGGTCGTTCACGACGTTTCGAGCACCTCGGCTTCCAGTCGTGCGAGCACTTCGCGCGGGGTGTCGAGCAGGTGCGCGCTGCCGTGGGCGCGTTTGAAGTACAGCTGCATGTCGTGCTCCCAGGTGATCGCGATCCCGCCGTGCAGTTGGATGCCTTCGGCCGCCGCCGCGCACAGCGCCTCGGTCGCGGCCAGGCGCGCGGTGGCCGCGTTGGTCGGCGTGGGGTCGTTGCACGCGTCGGCAACGACGGCCTTCGCCGCGGCGATCATGACGTACAGATCGGCCATCCGGTGCTTGAGCGCCTGGAAGCTGCCGATCGGCCGCCCGAATTGCACCCGGTTCTTGGCGTATTCGACGGTGAGCTCGAGGCAGCGTTCGGCCGCGCCGATCTGCTCGGCGGCGAGCAGGATGGCCGCGGTGTCGGCGATGCCGGGGTCGACGCCGATCGGATCGGCCTGCTCCGGCCGCACCCGCGCGAGCCGGCGGGTCGGATCCATCGTGGCGACGGGCTCCGCGCTGAATCGCGTCCACCTGCTCAACCGGCCGTCGTCCGCGGCGACCACGACGTCGGCGATGCCGCCGTTGACCACGTAGTCGGCGTCGAGCACCAGCGCCCCGATCGAGGTGCCTTCGGCGAGGCCGCCCAGCGTCTCGGCGTCGGGCTCGGGCGCGGCCAGCAGGGCCAGCTCCGCCAGCGTGGTGCCCAGCAGGGGGGAGGGCACCAGCGCCCGGCCCAGCTCCTGCAAAACCGTTGCGGCGTCGGCCAGTTCGCCGCCCGCGCCGCCCAGCTCCTCGGGGATCACCAGCGCGGCGGCGCCGACCTGTTCGCACAGCAGCTGCCACAGCGACTGGTCGTAACCGCACTCGGACTCCATCGCCGCGCGGACCGCCCCCGGGTTGGCGTGCTTGGCCACCAGGGCCGCGACGGTCTCCCGCAGCATCTCCCGTTCTTCAGTCATGAGCGCCGCTCCTCCCCATCGCTACGTTCTGCATCGTCGCGGCGCGAGTCATGACAGGGCCTCCAGCACTCGCCGCCGATGCGCGTCGGGGGTACCCCAGGCCGAACGCAACGCCTGCACCCGCAGCAACCACAGGGACAGATCATGCTCCTGGGTGAACCCGATGGCGCCGTGGGTCTGCAGCGCCGAGCGGGCCGCCAGCAGGCCCGCCTCGGAAGCGGCGGCCTTGGCCGCGCTGACATCCCGCGCGCTCTGGTCGGGGTGGTCGGCCAGAGCCAGGGCCGCGCCGTACAGCAGCGGCCGGGCCAGCTCGATCGCCGTGTGCACGTCGGCGAGCTTGTGCTTGATCGCCTGATAGGAACCGATCACCCGGCCGAATTGTGACCGCTGCTTGGCATAGTCGACGGTGTCGCGCAGCAGCGCCTCGGCCGCGCCGACCAGCTGCGCGGCGGTGGTCAGCGCGCCGAACTCGTAGGCGCGCTTGACGTCCGCCTGCCAACTGGCCCCGGTTGCGGTCACGTCGTAGAGCGGCCGGCTGGGGTCGACGGACTCGTGCTCTTCACCCGGGGCCGCCTCGCTCACGCCGTCGTCGGTGGCCAACAGCACCAACCCGGCCGCATCGGCGTCGACGGCGCGCGGAACCTGCGGCGGCATTGCGACGGTGGCGATGAGCTCGCCGGAAGCCAAGCCCGCGCAGCGCTCATCGTCCGCCAGCAGAACCGGTGCCACGGCGATGGATTCGGTCACCGGCCCTGGCACGCACCAGCGTCCGAGGCGTTCGAGCGCCACCACCAGGTCGACCGGGTGTGCCCCGATGCCATCGAACTTCTCGGGCACCGCCAGGGCGGTGACGCCGAGGTCGGCCAGCTGCCCCCACACCTTGCGGCCGGGCGCGGTGTCGCCCGCGGCCCACGCGCGGATCGCGCCGGGCAGGCCGGCCGCACCGAGCGCGGCGTCGATGCTGGCCGCGAAGTCGCGCTGCTGTTCGTCCAGTTGGAATTCCACGGTCACTTCTTCTCTCGGGGCAGGCCCAACAGCCGTTCGGAGATGATGTTGCGCTGGATTTCGTTGGTGCCGGCATAGATCGGGCCGCCCAGCGCGAAGAGCAGCCCGTCGGTCCACTGGCCGGCCAGCTCGCCGTCCGCGCCGAGGATGTCCAGCGCGGTTTGATGTATCGCCACGTCGAGGTCCGACCAGAACACCTTGGTCACCGACGATTCGGCGCCGAGTTCACCGCCGGCCGCCAGCCTGGTCACGGTCTCGAACGTCTGCAGGCGGTAGGCCTGGGCCTTGATCCACGCGTCGGCCACCCGGTCGGCGAACGCCGCGGGGGAGCCGCGGTCCTTCCACAGTTGCACCAATCGTTCGGCCGCCGCGAGGAAGCGGGCCGGGCTGCGCAACGACATGCCGCGCTCGTTGCTCGACGTGCTCATCGCCGCCCGCCAGCCCTCGTTCGGCGTGCCGATCACGTCGTGGTCGGGGACGAAGACGTCGTCGAGGAAGATCTCGCCGAAGCCGGTGTCGCCGCCGAGCTGGACGATGGGTCGCACGGTGACGCCCTTGGCCTTCAGGTCGAACATGAAGTACGTCAGGCCGTGGTGCCGCTGGGCTTGGGGGTCCGACCGGAACAATCCGAAACCCATTTCGGCGAACGGTGCGCGGGAGCTCCAGATCTTCTGCCCGTTGAGCAGCCAGCCTCCGTCGGTCTTGGTTGCGGTCGACCGCAGCGAGGCCAGGTCGCTGCCGGATTCGGGCTCCGACCAGGCTTGCGCCCAGATCTGTTCCCCGCTGGCCATTTTCGGCAGGATGCGGTCCAGCTGCTCTTCGGTGCCGTGCGCGAAGAGCGTCGGGGCGAGCATCGAGGTGCCGTTCGCGCTGGCCCGGCCCGGGGCGCCCGCGCGGAAGTATTCCTCCTCGAACACCACCCAGTGCAGCAGCGGCGCGTCGCGGCCGCCGTACTTCTTGGGCCACGTGATGACCGACAGTCCGGCGTCGAACAGCACCCGGTCCCAATACCGGTGCTGGGCAAAGCCTTCGGCGTTGTCGTAGGACTTCGTCGGGATCGCATCGGCGTTCGCCGACAAGAAGTCCCGCACCTCGGCCTGCAACGCCAGGGTGTCTTCGTCCAGTTCCAGATCCACGTCAGGTCCACTCTCGCAGTTGTGGTTTGACCACCTTGCCGCCCGGATTGCGCGGCAACGCGTCGACGAACCGCACCGACCGCGGGGCCTTGAAGTTCGCCAGATGTTCACGGGTGTAAGCGATCACGGATTGCTCGTCGAGGTCGGCACCGGGCCGGGCCACCACGAATGCCCGGCCGACCTCGCCGAGCCGCTCGTCGGGAACGCCGATCACCGCCGCGTCGGCCACCCCCTCCATCCGGGCCAGCACCTGCTCGACCTCGGCGGGGTAGACGTTGAACCCGCCGCAGATGTACATGTCCTTGAGCCGGTCGGTGATGCGCAGGTTGCCGGCCGCGTCGACCGCGCCGATGTCCCCGGTGTGCAGCCAGCCGTCCGCGTCGATGGCCGCCGCCGTCGCCTCCGGGTCGTCGAGGTAACCCAGCATCACGTTCGGTCCGCGCAGCAACACCTCACCGGCCTCGCCGGGAGTGCTTGCGTCGATGCGCAATTCGAAATCGGCGAACGGGCGCCCGCACGTGGTCGCGACGGTGACCGCGTCATCGTCGGCGCGGCACATGGTGCCCATGCCGTTCGCCTCCGTCAGCCCGTAGGCGGTCAGCACGATGTCGATGTCGAGCTCGGACTGCATGCGTTCGACCAATACGACGGGCACGGTGGCGGCCCCCGTCACCGCAAACCGCAGCGAGCTCAGGTCGTAGTCCGTGCGCTGCGGATGGTCCAGCAGCGTCTGATAGATGGTGGGCGGCCCGGGCAACACGGTGATGCGGTGCCGCTCGATCGCCTGCAGCGCGCGCAGCGGGTCGAACGTCAGGTGCGGGATCAGCGTGGCGCCGGTCTGCAGGCAGGCCAGGATGCCGGCCTTGTAGCCGAAGTTGTGGAAGAACGGGTTGATGCACAGGTACCGGTCGTCGCTGGTGATCTTGCCGTTGGCGGCCCACGACGCCGAGGCCGACAGCGACTGCCGATGCGCGCAGAGCACGCCTTTGCTGCGGCCGGTGGTGCCGGAGGTGAACAGGATGTCGCTGACGTCGTCGGGGGTGACGGCGGCGGCGCGCTCGGCCACCGCACCGAGGTCGGTGCCCCGCGCGATGAAGTCGTCCCACGTCCCGTCATCGGCGTCGATCGGGATTCTGACGATGTGCCGCAGCGCCGGCAGGGCCTGGCGATCCAGGTCGGCGAAGCGGTCGTTGCCCAGGAAGCGGCCCATCCCGAACAGCACGGGCGCAGCGGTGCGGGCGAGGATGTCGCCGGCTTCCTCGGCGGTGTAGCGGGTGTTCAGCGGCACCATGGCCGCGCCGGCGTGGTGAATCGCCAGGCAGGCGACCACCCAGTGCCAGGTGTTCGGCGACCAGATGGCCACGCGGTCCCCCGCTGCCACACCGAGGCTGATGAGCGCGGCCGCCGCCCGGTGCACCTCATCGCGCAGCTCGACCGACGTGAAGGTCCGCTCGTCGGTGATCAGGGCGTCGTGGCCGGGGAGCTGACTCGCCAAACGGTCCAGCGCCGCGGGCACGGTGCGGGGATCGTCCCCTGCCCTATAGGCGTGGGCCCTGGTCATCGAATGCTCCTCTAGGTTCGGTCCGCGGTGCGCAGTTACCGACGGCCTAACAAAGCAAGTGCTTGGTAGGTTAGCCTACAGGGCATGCAGGACGTCGAGGAGTTCCGGGCGGAGGTCCGCCAGTGGCTCGCCGACAATCTGGTCGGCGAATTCGCGGCCCTGAAGGGTCTTGGCGGGCCCGGGCGCGAGCACGAGGCGTTCGAGGAGCGCCGGGCATGGAATCAGCATCTCGCCAAGGCCGGACTGACCTGTCTGGGCTGGCCGGTGGAACACGGGGGCCGGGGGCTGTCCACCGCGCACCGCGTCGCGTTCTACGAGGAGTACGCCCGCGCCGATGCCCCGGACAAGGTCAACCACTTCGGCGAGGAGCTGCTCGGCCCGACGCTGATCGCCTTCGGCACCCCCGAGCAGCAGCAGCGGTTCCTGCCCAAGATCCTCGATGTCACCGAGCTGTGGTGTCAGGGCTACTCCGAGCCGGGCGCCGGCAGCGATCTGGCCAACGTGTCCACCACCGCCGAGCTCGACGGCGACCAGTGGGTGATCAACGGTCAGAAGGTGTGGACGTCGTTGGCGCACTGGGCGCAGTGGTGCTTTGTGGTGGCCCGGACCGAGAAGGGCTCCAAGCGGCATGCCGGGTTGTCCTACCTGCTGGTGCCGCTTGATCAGCCGGGGGTGGAGGTCCGCCCCATCGTCCAGCTGACCGGTGACTCGGAATTCAACGAGGTCTTCTTCGACGACGCGCGCACCGAGGCCGGCCTGGTGGTCGGACAGCCCGGCGACGGTTGGCGCGTGGCGATGGGCACGCTGACCTTCGAGCGCGGCGTCTCGACGCTCGGGCAGCAGATCCGCTACGCCCGTGAGCTTTCCAACCTCGCCGGCCTCGCGCGGCGCAACGGCGCCGCCGACGATCCCTTTATCCGGGCGCGGCTGGCCCGGGCGTGGACCGGGCTGCGCGCGATGCGGTCCTACGCGCTGGCCACCATGGACGTCGAAGGAGGCGGCCGGGCCGCCGGGAAAGATAACGTGTCGAAGTTGTTGTGGGCCAACTGGCATCGCTCGCTGGGCGAGCTGGCGATGGACGTCGTCGGCAAGCCCGGGATGACCCTCTCGGACGGCGAATTCGACGAGTGGCAGCGGTTGTTCCTGTTCACCCGTGCCGACACCATCTACGGCGGGTCCAACGAGATCCAGCGCAACATCATCGCCGAGCGGGTGCTCGGCCTGCCCCGGGAGGTAAAGGGATGAGCGCTTGCGCGAAGACTGAGGAGGAAGCATGAGCCTGTCCGAAGCTCCGAAAGAGGTTGCCGGGCATGGGCTTCTGCAGGGAAAGGTGGTCGTCGTAACCGCGGCGGCGGGCACCGGCATCGGCTCGGCGACGGCGCGACGGGCCCTGGTCGAGGGCGCCGACGTGGTGGTGTCCGATCACCACGAACGGCGGCTGGGGGAGACCGCCGACGAGCTGTCCGGGCTGGGGCTGGGCCGGGTCGAGGGCGTGCTGTGCGACGTGACGTCCACCGCGCAGGTGGACGCGCTGATCGCCTCGACCACGGCACGGATGGGCCGGCTCGACGTGTTGGTCAACAACGCCGGGCTCGGCGGGCAGACGCCGGTGGTGGATATGACCGACGACGAGTGGGACCGCGTCCTGGACGTGACCCTGTCGTCGGTGTTCCGGGCCACCCGGGCGGCGTTGGCCTACTTCCGCGACGCCGACCATGGCGGCGTGATCGTCAACAACGCCAGCGTGCTGGGCTGGCGGGCGCAGCACTCACAGTCGCACTATGCGGCCGCCAAAGCCGGGGTGATGGCGTTAACCCGTTGCAGCGCAATCGAAGCCGTCGACTACGGGGTTCGGATCAACGCGGTGTCCCCGAGCATCGCCCGCCACAAGTTCCTGGACAAGACGACGTCGGCGGACCTGCTCGACCGGTTGTCGGCCGGTGAAGCGTTCGGGCGCGCCGCCGAGCCCTGGGAGGTGGCCGCCACCATCGCGTTTCTGGCCAGCGACTATTCCAGCTATCTGACCGGCGAGGTCATCTCGGTGTCCAGCCAGCATCCCTGATCGGACCAGCTAGCCAAGCAAGCGCTTGGTTGATACTCTGATCGGGTGGAGCGAGTGGCCGGTCAGGCGAACAGCCGCCGCGACGAGTTGTTGGAACTCGCCGCGACCATGTTCGCCGAGCGCGGCCTGCGCGCAACGACCGTGCGCGACATCGCCGACAGCGCGGGCATCCTGTCCGGCAGCCTCTACCATCATTTCTCCTCCAAGGAGGAGATGGTCGACGAGTTGCTGCGCAGTTTCCTGGAGTGGTTGTTCGCCCGCTACCGCGAAATCGTGGACAGCGAGGCCAACCCGCTGGAGCGGCTCAAGGGGCTGTTCATGGCGTCGTTCGAGGCGATCGAGCACCGGCACGCGCAGGTGGTCATCTACCAGGACGAAGCCCAGCGGTTGTTGTCGCAGCCCCGGTTCTCCTACATCGAGGACATGAACCGCCAGCAACGCAAGATGTGGGTCGAGGTGATCAACCAGGGCATCGACGAGGGTTACTTCCAGCCCGACCTCAACGTCGACCTCGTCTACCGTTTCATTCGTGACACCACCTGGGTGTCGGTGCGCTGGTATCAGCCCGGCGGCCCCCTCAGCGCCCAACAGGTGGGACAGCAATACCTCGCCATCGTTCTCGGTGGGATTACCAAAGAAGGAGTTTGAAAATGGCTGAGGCGTACGTCATCGACGCTGTGCGCACCGCGGTGGGCAAGCGCAACGGGTCGCTGGCCGGTGTACATCCCGTGGACCTCGGTGCCCTGGGTTGGCGCGGACTGCTCGACCGGGTTGACGTCGACCCCGCCGCCGTCGACGACGTGATCGCCGGTTGCGTCGACGCCATCGGCGCGCAGGCGGGCAACATCGCGCGGCTGTCGTGGCTGGCCGCGGGCTACCCCGAAGAGGTCCCGGGTGTCACCGTCGACCGGCAGTGCGGTTCCAGCCAGCAGGCGATTTCCTTTGGCGCCCAGGCGATCATGTCGGGAACTGCCGACCTCATCGTGGCCGGTGGCGTGCAGAACATGAGCCAGATCCCGATCTCGTCGGCGATGACCGTGGGCGAGCAGTTCGGGTTCACCTCGCCGACCAACGAATCCAAGCAGTGGCTGCACCGGTACGGCGACCAGGAGATCTCTCAGTTCCGCGGCGCGGAGATGATCGCCGAGAAGTGGAACCTGTCCCGTGAAGAGATGGAGCAGTTTTCGCTGACCAGCCACGAGCGCGCGTTCGCCGCGATTCGCGCCGGTCACTTCGACAACGAAATCATCACCGTGGAAACGGAATCCGGGCCGTTCCGGGTCGACGAGGGGCCCCGCGAGTCGTCGCTGGAGAAGATGGCCGGCCTCAAGACACTCGTCGAAGGCGGTCGGCTGACGGCGGCGATGGCCAGCCAGATCTCCGACGGTGCCAGCGCGGTGCTGCTGGCTTCCGAGCAGGCGGTCAAGGATCACAAGCTGACCCCGCGGGCGCGCATCCACCACATCAGCGCCAGGGCCGCCGACCCGGTGTTCATGTTGACCGGGCCCATCCCCGCCACCCGGCACGCCTTCGACAAGACCGGTCTGTCGATCGACGACATCGACACCGTCGAGATCAACGAGGCGTTCGCACCGGTGGTCATGGCCTGGCTCAAGGAGACGAAGGCCGATCCGGAGAAGGTCAACCCCAACGGTGGTGCGATCGCCCTCGGCCATCCGCTGGGTGCCACCGGCGCCAAGCTCTTCACCACGATGCTCAACGAGCTCGAACGCATCGGCGGCCGCTACGGCTTGCAGACGATGTGCGAGGGCGGCGGCACCGCGAACGTCACCATCATCGAACGGCTGTAACGGCTTTCGCGCTTTCGCGTTGGCCGACTTGGGCTGGACAATCGTCCGGGTGAGCAGCGACCTGCTCCGCTATCGGCAGGGCACCTTCATCGCGGGAACTTACCGGGCGGCCAGCGCCAGGCCGATCCCGCCGAGAGCCAACGCCCAACTGGTGAAGCTGCCGACCAGGAAGTACTCGGTCACCTCGTCGATGCCGACCTGGCCGTCGCGGCCCTTCTGGGCGGTCAACTCGGGGAAGCGGATGATGCCCTTGGCGGCGACGACGGCGCTGGCCGCGGCCACCTGCCCGCCGACGCCCAGGCTCAGGATCAGCAGGCGTTCCAGCGGTCCCAGCAGCCGGCCGCCCTTGAGTCGGTCCGACGGTTGCGGCTCGCCCGCCGGGCGTACCGCTCCGACCGAGCCGAGCACCAGGCGGACCAGCTGGTTCGCGGTCGCGAACTGCACCAGCACCACGCCGACGATCATGAGCAGCTGGTTGGGGGTGACATGGCCGAGTGCCAAGTGCACCCAGCCCACCCACCGCGCGATGGCACCGTTGACCGAGGACGACCATCCGGACATCAACGTCAGCAGCGCCAGTGTCGCGGCGAACACCGCCAGCGGCGCGGCTTGGTGGCCGCCGGTGCGTTCACTGCGCGCGCACAGCCATTCCCATGCCACGACGGAGGCGGCCGCCAGGATGAGTAGCGGGATGTCACCGGCACGCCACAGCGCGCCCAGCGCCGCGACCGCCGCCACCACGACCGGTCCGACGACCAGCGGCACCCATGCCGCGCGGACCGCCCTGCGACACAGGTCGGCGATGCCGAGCGCCGTAAGCAGGACGGCGATGGCGCTCACTGCAGGCTCCGAAGGTATTGGCTGGCAACGACAATCAGATCCAAACCGTCGCGGCTCGCGCGCTGCGACACCGCCGACGGGCTGATGCCCTCGGCGTCGGCGAGCTCCCTCTTGGTCCGCCCGGTCATCAGCCCCCTCACAATCCGCAACGATCTCTCGTCGAGTGATCCAAGCAGATGGTCCCGACAAATCAGCGCCGCGTTGACCGCCGCGACGTCGGTGCGTGTCTCGCTGTCCGCCCGAAATGTCGTGCGCACCAGCGTGAAGCCAGGCTGCCGCTGGACCGCCGCAGTCTGCTGGATGGCCTCCCGGGCGGTCCACCACCCCGGCCCGTCCTGGATTCCCGCATCGGCATCGAGAACGGTCACCGCGCCCCATCCCAGCCCGAATCGGACGTCGATGTCGGGCGCGAGTAGCAGGCGCACGGTCAACGCTGCATCGATGGCACCACCGAGGGTGGGAAAGCTGCCCTGAAACTCGTCCCCGACGGTGAACGACGGCGGGTCGATCGCGTCGGCCGCCACTCGGCCGAGCGCTGCGGCGACGTGTCGATGGAGGGCGGCGCGGTCGCGGGCGCGGCGGGACCCCACGACATCGCCGATCAACGTCGCGCGAATTGAAGGCGATGCCTTCATTCTAGCCATATGAAGATTATAGCTTCATTTGTTCATTATTAAGTATGGAACTAAATTGAGACGGATCGAGACGCTGCTCAGCTCGTCGGCTGGTCCTTGACCCTGACGTAAGCCTCGATGCCGACCCGTTCAAACGTGCGTCGGCGGGAGGCCGACAGCAGAGGCAGGGCCTCGGCCGCGTCGATGATCTCGGGGTGGACCACCTCGTACTTCTCGCCGTGTGAGGAGATGGTCGCTCGCCCCGCGGCACGAATGTTCTGCAACCAGTCGACGTCGGTGCCGTAGGGCAGCGGTATGACGAAACCGTCGTCGATTCGCTCGGCGACGACCGGTGTGGAGTACACCTTGCCCGACCGCCGTCCGGTGTGCTCGATCGCGGCCGCATACCAGTTCTTGCGGCCGGCCAGCCGCAGCATCAGCGGGTTGAGCAGGTATTTGTTGGAAGTGCGAATCGCGTTCAAAAACGGAGTGGGCCAGGTTGCCGGTTCCAGTGTGATCATTCGTCCAGGGTGACGCGGCGCACCGACCCGATGCCAGGGTCTTTGGTCGCCGGCTTATCGTTCTTCGACGAGCGCCGACGCCGCCCGTAGATGCTTGATCGCGTCCCGCACTATCGAGTCGATCAGTTCGGAGCACGACGGCAGGTCCTCGAGGATGCCGGCCACCTGGCCTGAGGCCAGCACGCCGGCCTCGGTGTTGCCCTCGACCAGCCCGGCCTTCAGCAGCATCGGCGTGTTGGCCGCCATCACCACCTGTGACCAGGTCAGTTCCTTGCCGTGGCGCATGGCCAGGCCGTCGCTGATCATCGATCGCCACGTCATCTGCGACATGTGCTTGAACTTCGCGGCATTGCGGACGGCGGCGGTGAGACCCCTTACCGGCGAACCGCTTTCCAGCCTCTCGACCAGTCCGGTGCGCAGGACGCGGTGCGGCATGCCGTCCACGCGGGTGGTGACCACCGTGCCGTCCAAGGCCGCATCCAGGTAGCGCCGCTTGACGGCGTCGGGCACCGTCGAATCGGAGGTCAGCAGGAAGCGGGTGCCCATCGCCACGCCCGCGGCGCCGTAGCTCAGCGCGGCCGCCAGTCCGCGCCCGTCGAAGAATCCCCCGGCGGCGATCACCGGGATTCCGGTGCCCTGCACGGCGTCCAGCACCGACGGCAGCAGCAGCGTGGTGGCGACGGGTCCGGTGTGTCCGCCCCCCTCGCCGCCCTGCACGATCATCGCGTCGGCGCCCCAGGCCGCGACCTTGCGCGCGTGCTTGGCCGCACCGATCGACGGAATCACCACGGCGCCGGCCTCTTTCAGCCGGGCGATGAGCTCCTGCTTGGGTGCCAGCGCGAACGACGCCACCTTGACGCCCTCGCGGATCATCAGGTCGACGCGGTCGCCGGCGTCGGCGGCGTCGGCGCGGATGTTCACGCCGAACGGCTTGTCGGTGGCGGCCTTGACCTTGCCGATCGCCGTCGCCAACTCGTCCAGTGTCATGGTGGCCGATGCCAGGATGCCCAGCCCGCCCGCGTTTGCCGTCGCGGACACCAGCCGGGCGCCGGCCACCCAGCCCATCCCGGTTTGCACCACCGGGTGCTCGACACCGACCAGTTCGGTCAGCGGCGTGCGCAACTTCATACCCACCGCCGACGATGCAGAGCGAAGCGATGAGGAGGAGGCGGAACAATCATCAACGGATCTCCCTGTCGCGCAGGGATTTCGGATCGATCACCTCGCGGATCAGGCGGAGCTCTTCGTCCGTCGGCAGCCTGGTCTCGCCCGCCTCGTCCACGCCGTGCACCTCGAACGACGTGGCCTCACGAACCTCGTCGGGCGATACCCCCGGGTGCAGCGTCAGCGCCCGCATGGTGTGATCGGGGCCGCCGAAGTCGAACACCCCGAGGTTGGACACCACCCGGTAGGTGTTGGCGAAGCGGAACGCCGGATTGTCCGGGTCCACCTTGTCCCAGCCGATGCCGCAGACCACGTCGACCGCCTCGCAGAACACCCGCTTGGAGTGGTTGCCCACCCAATAGCTGGTGGCGTGGTTGATCGCGTTCCCCGGCGCACCCCGCAGGCCGAACATCTGCCGGGTCGGGTGTTGCAGTGGACCGAACGCAGAAATGTTCTGATTGCCAAAGCGGTCAACCTGATTGGCGCCCATCACCACGTGCCGGCGTCCCCAGGCCAGCGTTTCGAACACCCGGCCGAACGGCATCCAGCCCTCGACGGGCCCCGTCTTGCCCAGCGCCGGGGTGTCCGCGAGCAACTGCGCCTCGCCGTCGGTCAGCAGGATGTCCGGTGAAAAGGTCAGCCGCGCAAGGCGGGCCCCGACCGAGGCCATGTTGGTCATCGGGCTGACCATGATCTCGCCCGCTCCGGCGAACAAGTCGGCGCACGCGGCTGCGCACACTTCGGCGCGGGTGCTGCTCACTTGGCGGCCTCCTCTGCGAATGCGCGAACGGCCGCCTGGTAGTCGTCCTCGCTGCCGGACAGGTAGGTCTGGACGAACTTCTGCCAGCCCTCTTCGGTCGAGGCGGCTTCGGCGTAATGCCGCTGGAATTTCTCGTCGCGGCCGTAATCCGGCGCGGCGGTGGTGAAGTGGGCGCCACCCGGCGCCTCCACGACGGAGTCGACCATCATCCGGTTCACCAGCAGGGCCTGCGGGGGAACGGCCTTGACCAGCTCCTCGGTGGAGACGACGCGCTCCACCGACAGGAAGCGCTTGTCGGCGGCCATCAGGAACAGGTCGTCGAAGTAGGGATCGATCCCGGTGTAGGCCGCATTGCCGCGGGAGTCACCGAGATTGAGGTGGACGAACGCCGCGTCCAGGCGCAGCGCCGGCATCGCGATCAGCGTCTCGTGACCGCCCTCGGGCGCGGCGTACGGGCTGGTCACGGTCCGCAGCTCGCCCTCCCAGAAGTCGGGCACCGAGCTGCCCAGCCCGGCCCGGATCGGCAGGAACGGCAGGCGTTGCGCGGCCGCCTGCAGGCCGCACCGCAGCATGCCCTCGTCCATCTCGCGGGCCTCGATCGCGCCGCTGGTACGGGCCTTGGCGAACCAGGGGTCGTAGAAGGGCGGGGAGTCCAGCGAGACGAAGCCGTAGTAGGCGCGTTTCACCTTGCCGGCCGAGCACAGCAGGCCCAGATCCGGGCCACCGTAGGTGACGATGGTCAAGTCTTTGATGTCGGTGCGCAGCATGGCCCGCACGAACGCCATCGGCTTGCGCCGCGAACCCCAGCCGCCGATGCCGATCATCATGCCGCTGCGCAGTTGGGCGACGACCTCGTCCAGGCTGGTCCTCTTGTCGCTCACTTGTCCTTGCCCTTCGCCGTACCGGCGAACGCGTCGCGGTGCTCGTCGGCCACTCCGGCCAGATTGAGCTCGAACGTAAACCCTTGCTCCATGCGGTAACTCGAGTTGACCCGCTGCACGTCGATGAGGTTGAGCGCCTCCTTGGCCGCGCGGATGACGCGGGTGTCCTTGGCGGCGATGTCGCGGGCGACCCGTAACGCCGCCTCGTCCAGTTGGTCGCGCGGCACCACCTCGTGCACCGAACCGAAGTGGTGCAGGGTGGCGGCGTCCACGGTGGCGGCGGTGAAGAAGAGCCGCCGCATCAAATGCTGGGGCACCAACCGGGACAGGTGGGTGGCCGCGCCCAGGGCGCCGCGCTCCACCTCGGGCAGTCCGAACGTGGCGTCGTCGGAGGCCACGATGACGTCGGAGTTGCCGACCAGGCCGATGCCGCCGCCGACGCAGAACCCGTTGACCGCGGCTACGACGGGTACCGCGCACTCATAGACCGCGCGGAAGGCGGCGAAGCAGCCGCGGTTGGCGTCGATCAGCGCGGTGAATCCCTCGGTGCGCTGCATCTCCTTGATGTCGACCCCGGCGTTGAACCCGCGGCCCTCGGCCCGCAGGATGACGACGTGGGTCTCGGGATCGTGGCCGGCGGCCGTGATGACGTCGGCCAGTTCGAACCAGCCGCGTGACGGGATGGCGTTGACCGGGGGGAAGTCGACGGTGACCGCGACGATGCCCGGTTCGGTGGTTGTGGATGTGATGGGCAAGGTGCCACTTCCTTGTGGGGTAACTACCTAAGCAAGCACTTGCTTGGTACGCTAGCACAGTGACTCGCGCCGAAGTACCCGACGCCATCGACTTGGGGCTGGCCGGCCGGGTGGTTCTGGTCACCGGGGGGGTCCGCGGCGTGGGCGCCGGCATCAGCTCGGTCTTCGCCGGGCAGGGCGCGACCGTCGTCACCTGTGCGCGGCGGGCCGTCGAGGGGTTGCCCTATGAGTTCCATTCCTGCGACGTCCGCGACGACGACGCCGTCAAGGCGCTGATCGACGCCATCGTCGAGAAGCACGGCCGGCTCGACGTGGTGGTCAACAACGCCGGCGGTTCGCCGTACGT
>NZ_LZKD01000016.1:0-14042 GCF_001668695.1 Mycobacterium sp. E2497 | reverse complement strand
CCACCGTCGCGATGGCCTGCAACGCGGTGAAGAGCCCTTCGCCCGTCGCGGTCTTGGGGGCCGGCTTCAGGCTGTCGATCGCCGCCTTCACCGCCGCACGGTTGGTCGTCGGCGAGACCAGCAGCGAGGCGTTGGCCGCGAACTCCACCAGCCCCAGGTTGATGGCGGGGGTGAGCTCGTCGGCGAATTGCTTGCCGGCCACCTTCGCGGCGGTCAGCCGGTCGGGCGCGACGTCGGTGGCCCGCATGGACTGCGACATGTCGATGACCAGCACGACCACCGCGCGGTTGCGCGGGATGCGCATGTCGTGGGTGGGTGTGGCCAGCGCGATGGTCAGCAGGATCAGGCTGAGCAGCGACACGGCGATCGGGATGTGCCGCGTCGGCGACTGCGGCACGCTCGCCTCGGTGAACCGGCGCAGCCGGCGCCGGCGGCGGGACTGGACCAGGACGTACACCGCGAGCAGAGCCAGCGGGAGCAAACCGAACAGCAGCATGCCGGGGCGTTGAAAGCCGTACAGCGGTAACGGGCCTATCCCGGGAAGCGACACCCGCCAGTAAAGATGAGAGTCACCGGCCCGTCAAACGGGGGCTACTCGCGCCTGAGCCGCCCGTCGACGAATTGCTCCAGGTTCTCCCACTCCCGCACCGCCGGGGCGTACGGCGCGGCGGGCTTGCCGACCGAGCCGGGCTCGAGCACGTAGGCCACCAGCTTGCCCAGCGGGCGGCCCGGCTCGAGCGCCTTGTCGACCGTGCCCTCCTCCGAGTAGTCGCCGATGTCGCGGAGCAGCTCGACGGCCAGCTCCAGCTGGTCGCGGTCCACGGCGTCGGGACCGTCGGCGATGTCGTCGGCAAGCCCGCTGAGCACGTAGATGTTGTCCTCGGTGACCTTGACTTCCAGCGAACCGTCGGTGGCGGCGGTGCGGATGTCGTCGTAGGTGCTCAGGTCGGCCAGGTCGTGGTCGTGCTCGTCGGCGAGATAGCGGGCCAGCGCGCGCTCGGAGGTGAACACGCTGATGCGCCCGTTGCGACCCAGGAAGATCGGGCGGTCGTCGAGGTAGCACCGCAGCGTGTAGAAGGTCCCCGAACTCGTCATGATCCGAATCGGGTCGATGCCCACCTGCTGCCAGAAATCCTCGTCGCTGCCCAGGATCACCGTGTCGCCGGCCGCGCGCGGTTCCTCGTCCTCCTCGTCGCCGCCCTCCGCGGATTCGTCCGCCTCCGCGTCGGCTTCCTCGTCGGCCTCGGCGGCCGCCTCGGTGTCCTCGACGTCTTCGGTGTCGGGCTCCTCGGGCTCCTCGTCGAGTTCGTCGGCGGCCTTGGCCGACAGCTTCTCGTCGACCTCGGGCGTGCTGACGATGCCCTCGACGGCGCCGAGCACGTCGTCCCAGCCGCGCCCGATGATCTCGCCGATCGCGTTCCAGCGCTTGAGGCCGGCCTTGCCGGTGAAGTGGTCGATCCCGCCCGACACCGTGCCCAGCGTCGGATTGCCGTTGAAGAACTTCAGCACCGCCGCCAGCTCGCACACCGAGCCGATGGACGAGACGAGCGCCAGCGTGCGGGCCAGCGAGGTCACCGACTCCTCGGTCGGCTTCTCCGACACCAGCTCCTCGACCGTGACCAGGTCGAACTGCCTGTCCTCGGCTGGTGAGAACCTGTGCGCGTGGGCGGTGGTCAGGTCCTTCCACGCCGGGTGGTCGACCAGGTCGTTGTCGGTATCGGAGCGCACGAACGCGACCAGGTCGGCGACCGAGGAGAAGACGTACAGGTCCTCGTCCTTGCCCAGGAACGCCTCCCACTCGTCGCCGGCGTCGCGCCAGCGGGGTGCCCACACGGTGTAGCGGTCACCGTCGGACAGGCTCAGGCGGATGGGCACGAGGTCAGCAGCCATGCGGCACACAATAGCGACGGCCGCCGAGGGCGCCCGGCGCGGCTAGCCCGGACCTAGCCCCAGATATCCGTGATCGGCGGTGCGCCGGCGGCGTAGCCGGTTTTGGGCAGCCCGTACATCTGCTCGATCGTGGAAAGCACGGTGTAGTGGTTGATCTGCTCGCTGTAGCTGCCGGGGCGCACGTGGGCGCCGTAGAAGATCGTCGGGATCTGGTTGCGCCTTCCGCCGTCGTCCTCGTCCCACGTCACGATCAGCAGGCTGTTGTTGGCCGCCGCCCAGTTGGCGTAGCCCGACAGCTCGCGGTTCAGCCAGGCGTCGGCCTGCGCGATGGAGCCGTCGTGCATGTTGTCGTCGTTGTTGGGGATGACGAACGACACCGTGGGCAGGCCGGCGTAGTTGCCCATCGGGAAGGCCGAGAACGGCAGGGAGTTCGCCGGCGGGACGTTGGTGAAGTTGGCCCACGGCACGTGCTTGCGCGCGTATTTCCCGGCGGTGCACGCCGGCGAGCCCACTGCGGGCAGGCCTTCGGCGAAGCCGGCGAACGTGTACCCCGCCGCCAGCAATTCGGAACCCAGGTTGGGTGCGGCGCCGGCGTTGACCGGGCACGTGTCGCTGGTCACGCCGAAGGTGTTGCCGGCGAACAGCGCCAGGTAATTCGGTTCGCTCGGGTGTGTTTCGGCGTAGGACTGGGTCATGTTGGCGCCGGCCGCGGCCAGGGCGGTGATGAAGGGCGCCGACTTGTTGCCGATGATGTTGGCCTCGGAGCGGTTCTCCTCCACCACGATCACGATGTGCGCCGGCTGCGGAAGGGCCGCTGCCGCGAGGCCTATCCGCGGAGCCGGTGGGCCGGGCGCCGGCTGCAGCAGGGCCACCGCGGCGAGGAGTCCGAGAACTCGTAATGCCCTGTCCGTCAGGCGGGTTGCAGCCGGGATTCCGCTGGGCACCACGGGAGCATAGTGGCGGTCAGGGCGCCCCGACGGCGGCGACGCGGGCCGTTTCGGCGGGGCGTTAACGAAATGCGGCCGGATCGTTATATAGGGTCGAACACCGTGGAGGTGCGCATTGTCGATCACCCGCTGGCGGTCGCCCGGCTGACGACGATGCGCGACAAACGCACCGACAGCGACGGATTCCGGGGGGCGTTGCGTGACTTGACCGCGATGTTGATCTACGAGGCCACCCGGGACGCGCCCCGCGAGACCTTCCCGGTCCACACCCCGCTGGCCGAGGCGCTGGGGGAACGGCTGGCCGAGCCGCCCCTGCTGGTGGCGGTGCTGCGAGCCGGGCTCGGCATGGTCGACCAGGCGCTTGCGCTCCTGCCCCAGGCGCGGGTCGGATTCGTCGGCGTCGCCCGCAACGAGGAAACCCACCAGGCGAGTGGGTATTTCGAGTCGCTGCCCGACCGGCTCGCCGGCGTGCCGGTGCTGGTGCTGGATCCGATGCTGGCCACCGGAGGGTCGCTGAAGTACACCGTGGGGCTGCTGCTGGAGCGCGGCGCGACCGACATCACGGTCTTGTGTGCGCTGGCCGCCCCCGAAGGCGTTGCGGCGCTTGAGAAGACGGTGCCCGACGCGCGGCTGTTCACCGTGGCGGTCGACGACGGGCTCAACGAGAACGCCTATATCGTGCCGGGTCTCGGCGACGCGGGCGACCGCCAGTACGGGCCGCGCTAGCTCACAGGTTCGCGGCCGCCGACACCACCTCGTCGCGCAACGCGCGGGCGCGCCGCCGCGCATCCTGCAGGCCGCCGCTGACCGCGCAGCGAACTTCGATGTAGCACTTCAGCTTCGGCTCGGTCCCGGAAGGCCGCACCACCAGCCTGACAGTCGTGTCACCGGCGCCCCCGGTGAAGATCAGCGCGTCGGTGATATCGGTGACGGTCGCGTCGAACCCGGCGAGCGTCGCCGGTGGCGCCGACCGCAGCCGCCGCATCAGGTCGGCGGCCTCGGCGGCGTCGGCGACGCGCCGCGACACCGCGGCGACGTCGTGCACGCCGTGCCGCCGGGCGAGGTCGTCGAGCGCGTCGGTCACCGAACGGCCCTCGTCCTTCAGCGCCGCCACCAGATCGCACACCAGCACCGCGGCGCTGATGCCGTCCTTGTCGCGCACGGCGTCCGGGTCGACGCAGTGCCCGATCGCCTCCTCGTAGGCGTACACCAGGGTGTCGCCGGGCGCGTTCGCGTCGGCGCGCGCCAGCCACTTGAACCCGGTGAGCGTCTCGACGTGGGTGGCGCCGTGGTGGTGGGCGATCGCGGCCAGCATCCGCGACGACACCACGGTGCTGGCCACCACCGCCGTTCGCGGATCGGGGATGTGCGACAGAATGTAATCGCCGAGCAGCCAACCGGTTTCGTCGCCGGACAGCATTCGCCATCCCGATTCGGTGGGGACGGCAACCGCGCAGCGGTCGGCGTCGGGATCGAGGGCGATCGCGACGTCGGCGGTGACGTCGGCCGCGAGGGCGAGCAGCGCGTCGGTGGCGCCGGGCTCCTCCGGGTTGGGGAAGGCGACGGTGGGGAAGTCCGGGTCGGGAGCGAACTGGGCTCCCACGGTGTGCACCTGCGGGAAGCCTGCGCGCTGCAGCGCTTCCACGGCCACGACGCCGCCCACCCCGTGCAGCGGGGTCAGGGCCACCCGCACCGGGCCGGTGCCGCGCCGCACGCCGGCCGCGCGCTCGACGTACTGCTCGACGACATCGGTGACGGCGGGTTGCACCGGCGCCCTGTCGATTTCGTCCGCCGGGGGAGCCGCGGCCATCGCCACCTCGATCTCGCGGTCGGTGGGGGAGACGATCTGGATGCCGCCGTCGGTGTAGACCTTGTAGCCGTTGTCGGTCGGCGGGTTGTGTGACGCGGTGATCTGTATCCCGGCGCCGGCCCCGGCGCGGCGCACGGCGAACGCAACCACCGGCGTGGGGACCGGCCCGGGCAGCAGCGTCACCGATAATCCTTGGGCGGCAAGCACTTCGGCGGCTACCGTGGCGAAGACGGCGGAGCCGTGCCGGGAGTCGCGCCCGACGATGACCTGCGAGCCGGCCAGGTCGCGGGCGTCCAGCACCCGCGCCACCGCCCAGGTGGCCCGCGACACCACCGCCACGTTCATGGCGTCGGGGCCGCCGCGCACCGGGCCGCGCAGGCCCGCGGTGCCGAACTTCAGTGGGTGGGCGAAGCGTGCGGCGAGTTCGTCGGGCCCGCAGGCGGCGAGCTCGGCGGCCGTCGCCGGGTCGGGATCGTGCGCGATCCACTCCGCCGCGGCGATCGCAAGCCCGGCGTCGCCGGGGGCCGCGGGTCGCCGCCGTTCCTCGGGCGTCATCGCTAGAACCGGGCCACGACGTCGGCCAGCAGGGCGCCCATCCGGCTCGCCGACGCGGCGCCGGCGGCGAGCACCTCGGCGTGGCTCAGCGGCTGGCCGCCGATTCCCGCGGCCAGGTTGGTCACCAGCGACACCCCCAGCACCTCGGCGCCGGCCGCCCGGGCCGCGATGGTCTCGTGCACAGTCGACATGCCGACCAGGTCGGCGCCCAGCGTGCGCAGCATCCGCACCTCGGCGGGCGTCTCGTAGTGCGGCCCCGGCAGCCCGGCGTAGACGCCCTCGGCCAGCCCCGGGTCGACCTGGCGGGCGAGGTCGCGCAGCCGCGGCGCGTAGGCGTCGGTCAGGTCCACGAACTGCGGGCCGGCCAGCGGCGAACGCGCGGTCAGGTTGAGGTGATCGCTGATGAGCACCGGCTGGCCGACCGCCATGTCGGTCCGCAGACCGCCGGCCGCGTTGGTCAGCACGACGATGCGCGCGCCGGCCGCGCAGGCCGACCGCACCGGGTGAACGACGTGACACAGGTCGTGGCCCTCGTAGGCGTGCACGCGGCCGACCAGCACCAGCACCCGGCGCTCGCCCACACGCGTCGACATCAGCTCGCCGGTGTGCCCCACGGCCGTGGGGGGCGCGAAGCCCGGCACGTCGGCCTGGGGCAGCACGGCGGTCGGAGTGCCAAGGGCGTCCGCCGCGGGCCGCCACCCCGATCCGAGGACGACGGCGACGTCGTGCTCGGCCACGCCGGTGCGCTCCCCGATGAATTGCGCCGCCCGCCGCGCGAGGCCGGCGGGATCGGATGCGACGTCGCTCACAGTCGGGGAGCCTAGTGCGGGCCGCCGGATCGAGCGCCGCGATGGTGCCCGCCGGGATATGTGAAAATCTGCCGCATGGATCTTCGTAGGTGGCCGGTCGTCGGCCTGGCCGTCGCCGTTGCGGTGTCGGTGTTTTCGATCACGAGCGGCGCGGCGGCAACGGCGCGGGCCGACGGGTGCCCCGATGTGCAACTGATCTTCGCCCGCGGCACCGCCGAGCCGCCCGGCCTGGGGGTGGCCGGGGACGCGCTGCTGGCCGCGCTGCAGCCCGCGCTGGGCTCGCGCAGCGTCGACGCGTACGCGGTGAACTATCCGGCCAGCTACAACTTCCTGCAGACCGCCGACGCCGCGAACGACGCGCGCGACCACATCGCGCAGATGGTCGACCAGTGCCCGGGGACGAAGCTGGTGCTCGGCGGCTTCTCCCAGGGCGCCGCCGCGGTCTCGATGCTGGCCGGGGTGCCGCCGCTGGGCAACACCATCGGCAACTTCGGCTCGGCGCCCGAGCTGGATCCCGGCCTGGCCGGCAAGGTCAGGGCGGTTGCGGTGTTCGGCAATCCCGGCAATCGCTTCAACACACCGCTTTCGACGACCGGTCTGTTCGCCGGCCGCGCCATCGACATCTGCAGCCCCGGTGATCCGGTGTGCGTCGTCGGCGGCCGGGACCGGGAGGCCCACCACGACTACGGCGTGGCGCCGTACCCCGGACAGGCGGCGGGATTCATCGCCGGACTGGTGTAGCCCCGGCGCTCTTCGTCGCGGTGGGATACTGCGAGGATGCCCACCTCCGCATTGGACCACCCCTCAGGCAGGGTCGAGGATGTCGTGCGGCGACGTGGCCCCGACCTGGTTGAGCTGTCCCACGCCATCCACGCCGAGCCCGAGCTGGCGTTCGCCGAGCATCGCAGCTGCGCCAAGGCCCAGGCGCTGGTCGCCCAGCGCGGTTTCGAGATCACCGCGTCCGCCGGTGGCCTGGACACCGCGTTTCGCGCCGACTTCGGCAGCGGCCCACTGACCGTCGGGGTCTGCGCCGAATACGACGCGCTGCCCGAGATCGGGCACGCCTGCGGCCACAACATCATCGCGGCGTCCGCGGTGGGCACCGCGCTGGCGCTGGCCGAGGTGGCCGACGAGCTGGGCCTGCGGGTGGCGCTGATCGGTACCCCCGCCGAGGAGATGGGCGGCGGCAAGGCGCTGCTGCTGGCCGCCGGGGTGTTCGACGACATCGCGGCGGCGGTGATGCTGCATCCGGGGCCCGCCGACATCGCGGCGGCCCGCTCGCTGGCACTGTCGGAGGCGACGGTGCACTACCGTGGCAAGGAATCCCACGCTGCCGTCGCGCCCTATCAGGGGATCAATGCCGCCGACGCCGTGACCGTCGCGCAGGTGGCCGTCGGGCTGTTGCGGCAGCAACTGGCCCCGGGTCAACTGGTGCACGGGATCGTCACCGACGGCGGGCAGGCGGTCAACGTCATCCCCGGGCACGCGACGCTGGAGTATGCGATGCGGGCCGTCGAATCGGATTCGCTGAGACAGCTGGAGGGCAGGATGTACGCGTGCTTCGCCGCGGGTGCGCTGGCCACCGGCTGCGAATACGAAATCGACAACCCGGCCCCCGCCTACGACGAGCTCACGCCCGACGCATGGCTGGCCGACGTCTTTCGTGAGGAGATGCGCCGGCTGGGGCGCGAGCCGGTGGCCCGCGAGTTCGAGGCGGCGCTGCCCATGGGCAGCACCGACATGGGCAACGTGACCCAGGTGCTGCCGGGGATCCACCCGGTGGTCGGGGTCGACGCCGGTGGCGCCACGGTGCACCAGCGCGCCTTCGCCACCGCCGCGGCCGGCCCCAGCGCCGACCGCGCCGTCGTCGACGGAGCGATCATGTTGGCCCGCACGGTGGTTCAGCTGGCCCAGACGCCCGCCGAGCGCGACCGCGTCATGGCCGCGCAGGAACGGCGGGCGCACGCATGAGCCTCGCCGATGCCGCCACCTCCTGGCTGGCCGCACACCACGACAACCTGGTCGAGTGGCGCCGACACATCCACCGCTACCCCGAGCTCGGCCGGCAGGAGTACGCCACCACCCAGTTCGTCGCCGAGCGGTTGGCCGACGCGGGGCTCAACCCCAAGGTGCTGCCCGGCGGCACCGGGCTGGTCTGCGACCTGGGCCCCGAACACGAGCCCAGGATCGCGCTGCGGGCGGACATGGACGCGCTGCCCATGGCGGAACGGACCGGCGCGCCCTACACCTCCACCATGCCCAACGTCGCGCACGCCTGCGGCCACGACGCCCACACCGCGATCCTGCTCGGCACCGCGCTCACCCTGGCGTCGGTGCCGGAGCTGCCGGTCGGGGTGCGGCTGATCTTCCAGGCCGCCGAGGAGTTGATGCCCGGCGGCGCGATCGACGCCATCGCGGCCGGCGCCATTTCCGGGGTGTCGCGGATCTTCGCCCTGCACTGCGACCCGCGGCTGGAGGTCGGCCAGATCGCGGTGCGCCACGGCCCCATCACCTCGGCGGCCGACCAGATCGAGATCACCCTGCACTCCCCGGGCGGGCACACGTCGCGCCCGCACCTGACGGCCGACCTGGTCTACGGGCTCGGCACGCTGATCACCGGGTTGCCCGGGGTGCTGTCGCGCCGCATCGACCCGCGCAACGGCACGGTGCTGGTGTGGGGCGCGGTCAACGCGGGGGTCGCCGCCAACGCCATCCCGCAGACCGGGGTGCTGGGTGGCACGGTGCGCACGGCCAGCCGGCAGACCTGGGTAGGGCTCGAGGAGATCATCCGGGAGACGGTGTCCTCGCTGCTCGCGCCGCTGGGTATCGACCACACACTGCAGTATCGGCGCGGCGTGCCGCCGGTGGTCAACGAGGACGTCTCGACACGCATCCTCACCCACGCGATCGAGGCCATCGGCCCCGACGCGCTGGCCGACACCCGCCAGTCCGGCGGGGGCGAGGACTTCTCCTGGTACCTCGAGGAGATTCCCGGCGCGATGGCGCGCCTGGGCGTGTGGCCGGGTCAGGGGCCGCAGCTGGACCTGCACCAGCCGACGTTCGACCTCGACGAGCGCGCCCTGGCGATCGGGCTGCGCGTGATGGTCAACATCGTCGAGCAGGCCGCTCACTTCTAGCTTTTCCACAGCGCGAGCGACCGTGTCTGTACGGCGACACGCCGCTGTGAGCGGCAATTTGCGGTCGCTCGGCAGGGTGAGTTGTCGGCGTGGCGGAGCCCGCCCACCATGGCCCGCATGCATCCAGAGCTCAGCCGGCTGCTCGACGCCCAGGGCGGCGTCGTCACGTCCGCGCAGGCTCTGACGTACCTGCCGCGTCGGGCGTTGGACCTTGAGCTGCAGAGGGTTTGGCATGGCATCTACGGCCGGGGCGAACTGACCACCGCGCTGCAACTCCGTGGCCTGGATTTGGCAACCGGCACCAGCGTCGCCGCATGCATGGGTACAGCCGCCGCCGCGTACGGCTTCGACACCGAGTCGACGCCCGCGCTGCACGTGCTCGAGCCGGATGGCCGCCGACTGCGATCGTCCGACGGACTGATAGTGCACCGGCGTGAGGGCGCCCCATTGACCATGGTCGGTGGACGCCCTGTCACCGCTCCCGCGTGGACGGCGATCGAGGTCGCCCGCAGTCTTCGCCGGTCCAGAGGGCTCGCAACGCTGGACGCAGCCTTGCGCAGCGGCGCCTGCATGCCTAGCGAGCTGGCGCGGGCCATCGCTGGACAGTCCGGCCGTCGCGGGATTGTGACCGTCCGCCAACTGCTGGGTCTGGCCAGCCCATTGGCGGAGTCGCCAATGGAGAGCGAGGCACGGCTGGTAATGATCGACGGCGGTTTGCCGACGCCGGTCCTTCAATACGAGGTCGTGGACCTGCGGGGCCGCGTCTGGCGGCTCGACTTCGCCTGGCCAGATGTGTGTGTCGCCGCCGAATACGACGGCGTGGATTGGCATAGCGGGCCCGATGCCTTCATCCGTGACCGCCGACGTTCCTCGGCGCTCCAGGAGATGGGCTGGTCGGTGGTCGCCATCGTGGCCGAAGACGTCAGGCGCCGGCCGTGGGAACTCATCCGCCGGCTCGAGGCGCAGTTGGAGCGAGCCCGCGCCGCGTGACGTCTCGCGAGCGACCGCAAATTTCCGCTCACAACGGCGTGTCGCCGTACAGACACGGTCGCTCGCGGGAAGGGATTAGCCGGTGCCCGGGCCGACGTTGTGGGCCGGCCGTGTGCGCAGGTTGTGCACGTAGTCGCTTGGGGCTCCGGCGATTTCGGCTGCATCGGCCATCACGCCCAGATACCGCGCCGACGGCAGGCCACCCTCCCAGGCGTCGAGCACATACAACCAGGCCAGCACCGGGTCGGTGCTGGTGTCCGACGAGATGCGCTCGACCCGGCACCGGATCTTCTTGTGCACGCCGAACTCCGAGCCCTCCCACCGATCGAGGTTGTTCTCGTCCGCCGGGGTCATGTCGTAGAGCACGACGAACACCTTGGAATCGGGGTCCTCGACCACGGTGGCCAGCGCGCCCTCCCAGCCGATGTCCTCGCCCCCGAATGTCAGGCGCCAGCCGTGCAGCCAGCCCGTTCCGGCCATCGGCGAATGGGGTGCGCGCTTGAGCATCTGCTCAGGATCCATGTTCGACCCGTAGGCGGCGTAGAGCGGCACGGGGAAAGCTTAGACGTCGGATGCGGGCGCGGTCTTCTCCCGAGGGCCCTCGCCGGGCTGCAGGGTCACCGGGGGCCCCGCTAGGTTGGGGCTGTGGCGACCCGCATCGTGATCCTCGGTGGAGGCCCGGCCGGTTACGAAGCGGCCCTGGTGGCCGCCACCTCCCACCCGGACACCACTCACGTCACCGTCATCGACTCCGACGGCATCGGCGGCGCGGCCGTGCTCGACGACTGCGTCCCCTCCAAGACCTTCATCGCCTCCACCTGGCTGCGCACCGAGCTGCGTCGGGCGCCGCGGCTGGGGTTCGACATCGACATCGACGACGCCAAGATCTCCCTGCCGCAGATTCACGCCCGGGTCAAGCAGCTCGCCACCGAGCAGTCGGCCGACATCACCGAACAGCTGCTCGCCGTGGGCGTGCACGTGGTCGTCGGCCGCGGCGAGCTGATCGACCCCACGCCCGGGCTGGCCTGCCACCGCGTCAGGGCGACCGCCGGCGACGGCACCACCAGCGAGTTCGAGGCCGACGTCGTGCTGATCGCGACCGGCGCCAGCCCTCGGGTCCTGCCGTCGGCCCAGCCCGACGGCGAGCGGATCCTGACCTGGCGGCAGCTCTACAACCTCGAGGCGCTGCCCGAGCACCTCGTCGTCGTCGGGTCCGGCGTCACCGGCGCCGAGTTCGTGCACGCCTACACCGAGCTGGGCGTTCCGGTGACGGTGGTCGCCAGCCGCGACCGCGTGCTGCCCTACGAGGACGCCGACGCCGCGCTGGTCCTGGAGGAGGCCTTCTCCGAGCGCGGCGTTCAGTTGGTCAAGAATGCCCGGGCCCAGTCGGTCACCCGCGCGGGAGACGGGGTGCTGGTCACCCTGGCCGACGGGCGCACCGTGGAGGGCAGCCACGCCCTGATGACCATCGGATCGGTGCCCAACACCGGCGGCCTGGGCCTGGACCGCGTCGGCATCGAGCTGGGCCGCGGCGGTTACCTGACCGTGGACCGGGTGTCGCGGACCTCGGTGGCCGGCATCTACGCGGCCGGCGACTGCACCGGCCTGCTGCCGCTGGCGTCGGTCGCCGCCATGCAGGGCCGGATCGCGATGTATCACGCGCTGGGCGAGGGCGTCAGCCCCATCCGGCTGCGCACCGTGGCGGCGACGGTGTTCACCCGGCCCGAGATCGCGGCCGTCGGCGTGCCGCAAACGATGATCGACGACGGCTCGGTGTCGGCCCGCACGATCATGCTCCCGCTGCGCACCAATGCCCGGGCCAAGATGTCGGGTCTGCAGCAGGGCTTCGTGAAGATGTTCTGCCGCAAATCCACCGGCGTGGTGATCGGCGGCGTGGTGGTGGCCCCGATCGCCTCCGAGCTGATCCTGCCGATCGCGGTGGCCGTCCAGAACCGCATCACCGTCAACGAGCTGGCGCAGACGCTCGCCGTTTACCCGTCGTTGTCCGGGTCGATCACCGAGGCCGCTCGTCGGCTGATGGCGCACGACGATCTGGACTAGCCTTGGTTCGACACCGTCCTACTGGCGAGTAACCGACAGGAGTTTCCCGGTGACCGATCCGATCCACGCGCCCAGCGAGCTCGGCTCGCCGGCATCCGTGCTGGGACCGCAGCACCGCGAGGTGGCCTGGGAGCGGCTCGGCACCGAGCAGTTCGACGTCGTCGTCATCGGCGGCGGCGTGGTGGGCTCCGGCTGCGCGCTGGACGCCGCCACCCGCGGGCTCAAGGTGGCGCTGGTCGAGGCGCGCGATTTCGCGTCGGGCACCTCGAGCCGCTCGTCGAAGATGTTCCACGGCGGGCTGCGCTATCTCGAACAGCTCGAGTTCGGCCTGGTGCGCGAGGCGCTCTACGAACGGGAGCTGTCGCTGACCACGCTGGCGCCCCATCTGGTCAAGCCGATGCCGTTCCTGTTCCCGCTGACCAACCGAGTGTGGGAACGGCCCTACATCGCGGCGGGCATCTTCCTCTACGACCGGATGGGCGGCGCGAAATCCGTTCCGGCGCAGAAGCATTTGACTCGTGCCGGCGCGTTGCGGTTGAGCCCCGGCTTGAAGCGGACGTCGTTGATCGGCGGAATCCGCTACTACGACACTGTCGTCGACGACGCACGGCACACCCTGACCGTCGCGCGCACGGCCGCCCACTATGGCGCGGTGGTGCGTACCTCCACCCAGGTGGTGGCGATGCTGCGCGAGGGCGACCGGGTCACCGGCGTGCGGGTCCGCGACTCCGAGGACGGGTCGATCACCGAAGTGCGCGGCCACGTCGTGGTCAATGCGACCGGCGTGTGGACCGACGAGATTCAGGCATTGTCCAAGCAGCGCGGGCGATTTCAGGTGCGGGCCTCCAAGGGCGTGCACGTGGTGGTCCCGCGCGACCGCATCGTCAGCGACGTCGCCATCATCCTGCGCACCGAGAAGTCGGTGATGTTCGTCATCCCGTGGGGCAGCCACTGGATCATCGGCACCACCGACACCGACTGGAACCTGGACCTGGCCCACCCCGCGGCCACCAAGGCCGACATCGACTACATCCTGCGGACCGTCAACACGGTGCTCGCCATCCCGCTGACCCATGCCGACATCGACGGCGTGTACGCCGGGCTGCGGCCGCTGCTGGCCGGGGAGAGCGAGGAGACCTCCAAGCTGTCCCGCGAACACGCCGTGGCGGTGCCCGCGCCGGGCCTGGTGGCCATCGCCGGCGGCAAGTACACCACCTACCGGGTGATGGCGGCCGACGCGATCGACGCCGCGGCGCAGTTCGTCCCGGCCCGGGTGGCGCCCTCGATCACCGAGAAGGTCAGCCTGCTGGGCGCCGACGGTTACTTCGCACTGGTCAATCAGGCCGAACACGTTGCGGCGCTGCAGGGTTTGCATCCGTACCGGGTGCGCCACCTGTTGGACCGCTACGGCTCGATGATCGGCGACGTGCTGGGGCTGGCGTCCGGAAACGCCGACCTGCTCACCCCGATCAAGGAGGCGCCCGGCTATCTCAAGGTGGAGGCGCTCTACGCCGTCACCGCCGAGGGGGCGCTGCACCTCGAGGACATCCTGGCCCGCCGGATGCGCATCTCCATCGAATACTCGCACCGCGGCGTCGACTGTGCGCGCGAGGTCGCCGACGTGGTCGCCCCGGTGCTCGGCTGGAGCGCGGCCGACGTGGAGCGTGAGGTGTCGAACTACTCGGCGCGGGTGGAGGCCGAGATCCTCTCGCAGGCCCAGCCCGATGACGTGTCGGCCGACGAACTGCGCGCGAGCGCCCCGGAGGCCCGCGCCGAGATCCTCGAGCCGGTGCCGCTCAATTGAGGCCCGCGCCACTGCCGGTGCGGGACGGCCTGGGCCCGG
>NZ_LZKD01000015.1:0-667 GCF_001668695.1 Mycobacterium sp. E2497 | reverse complement strand
ATCACTGCGCAGGTGTGCCAATACGGCAATGGCGCTCCGGCCACCGCGACAATTCTGGACAAGATGTCGGAGAAGATACCGGGATAGAGCTTTTCACGACTCCTGCCTGGCCCGGGGCCGCACAATGTTCTCTGCGTTACGGCTTCGGGGCCGGTGCGCGATGCGGGCTATCCGGGGTGCTCAGCGGTTGGCTGCCCGAAAAACCGCTGACGACTCCAGGGCTATCGGGCGTGCCCATCGGTTGGGCGCCAGACAGGGCGCTGACGGCTTCGGGACTAGCGGGCGTGACCATCGCTTGGCCGCCCGAGGGCGAGCTGACAGCTGCGGGACTATCGGGTGTGGCCAGCGGTTCTCCGCCCCAGCCGGGGTCGCAACGCGCGACCTGCGGACATGGAAGAGACGGATCGGAGCGCGCGACCGTGTCGCCCAGGCCGCCGGATACCGCGGTGAGCGCTCCGGCGATCGCTGCTCCTGCGGCCAAACGTGTCAATTTCGACATGAGTGAGATTCCAATCGAGCTGAAACAATAAGGGTGAGGTCCTAAAAGTCAACAAGGTACGGTTGTTAAAACCTCAGCAGTCCTGTCATGGTACTCCTCCCGGATCCTGCACAAAGTATTCCGATTCTCCCGGGTCTATCCGGGGATCTTCTCCGAGATATTGTCCAG
>NZ_LZKD01000014.1:0-545 GCF_001668695.1 Mycobacterium sp. E2497 | reverse complement strand
ACTGTTCAGCGTCGCCAGGGTGGTGGCGACCTGCACGGCGCGCCGCGCGGTCTCGGCGGCCACCGAGGGCGCCAGCTCCGCGTGCGAGGCGAATCCCCACGTGCCGTCGACGATCACCCGCACCGCCAGCCCCACCTCGCGATTGACCACCGCCGTCTCCAGTTCGCCGTCGCGCAGCTGGATGATCTCGGTCACGATGCGGTGAACCCGCAGGTCGGCGTAGCTGGCGCCGCCCTCGGTGGCCGCCGAGACCGCGCGGCGCGCCGTGCAGGTCGCCACCACCCTGGCGACGCTGAACAGTGAGCGCGGCAGGTTGAGGAAGTCGGCATCGATCCCCCGGTTCGGTGTCACGGCTCCACCGTAACGGCCGTTCACGCCAAACCCCGGCGCCGCCCGCTTTAATTACCTCCATGGCCAGCGGCGCCCTGAGGACACAGCCTCGCTCCACCGCGCTGGGCTACGCCCTGCTGGCGCCCAGCCTGTTCGGCGTCGTCGCCTTCTTGTTGCTGGCCATCCTGGTGCTGGTCTGGCTGAGCCTCTACCGC
>NZ_LZKD01000013.1:0-554 GCF_001668695.1 Mycobacterium sp. E2497 | reverse complement strand
CGACTTGAGACCGACGCCAAGCAGCAAGCAAGTTGGGGAAATCGATCCGCGTTTCTCGCACTGCTCCTATTCTTCGACCAACAGATACGGATCTCGCCCTTTTGGCAAGGAGACGAAATGAGGATTCGTTTCATTGTTTCGGCGCTCGGGGCTGTAGTGGTCGCGTTGGCGGTTGGGTGCGGCGGCGGGCAGGGCGGCGGCCACAGCGCCACTTCGGTGGCACCCTCGCCGACACCCACAGTCGGGCCGACGCTGGCGCTCAATCGCATCGACGAGCTGCTCGTGCCGCCGGAAGTGGTCGGCGACATCGTCGGCTCGAAACTCAACTGGACGGGCACGCCCCCGCCCGGTTGGACCAGGCCTCCATCACCCCCTGTCATCGACGAGGGTAACCCGCAGTGCGAGCCGCTGATCGCGCCGGACACGTACTCGGTGGGGGTGGCTTACACCGCGTGGCGGAGCAATCTCTACAAAGAGGACAAGGACACGTACGAGCATGCGGTCCGTCAAGCCGTTGCGACGGTTGTCGATTCCAAAGCAGCGACGGTGTTGCT
>NZ_LZKD01000012.1:0-11257 GCF_001668695.1 Mycobacterium sp. E2497 | reverse complement strand
CCGCGGTATGGGTGAGCCGGTCAACGTCGACGACGTAGATCAGCATCGCCGGGGCCACCGTGACGCCCGGCTCACCCATACCGCGGGCTTTGACGAGCCGGGACTTCACGACCCGGAAGTGCAGAAGTCTTACTACTACGTCGACGTCGGGCTGATCGCCGGGAATGTCTACCTTTTCGCCGCCGCCCACGGCCTCGCGGCCTGGTTTCACAACTGTGACAGGGCCGGGCTCACCGAGCACCTTGGATTGAAGGTCCACCAACGAGTCCTGTTCGCGCAGTCGGTCGGCTACCTACCGGCGGACTGATCGCGGCCTGGCAGGTCGGCGGCGACGTCCGCTCGGGTGGGGTCGAAGCTGAGAAACCCTTTGATGGGCAGGCTTTCCGGCGGCGGGTCCGCGTAGCTCCACGCGACGTCGTCGGCATCACCCGCGGACCAGTACGTCGCGAAACCCTTGTAATTGCAGTAGCTCGACGTCTGTGAGCGGCTCAGCAGGTCGGTGCGTACGTGCGCCGGGTCAACGTAAAGTCTTGGCTCTAAAGCCGTTTCGAAAACGATCACGGTCTGGTCGGTGTCGACCAGCACGGTGCCGGCGACCGAGACCCGCAGGCGCCGCTTGGTGGGCCGGCAGTCGACGCGGTGGTAGGGATTCGGCGGGTAGTGCACGAGTTCGCGGCCCTCTTCGAGCCAGGTGTCGACGGCGTCCCAGGGCACGTGCACGAAGCCCGGGGCTTCCGGCTCGGGCTCGGCGGGCAGGTCGCCGACCTCGTCTGCCCGGAAGGCATAGCCGAGCGGGTGGCCCCGCCGGTGCACCATCAGCGCCCCTTCGGTGTCGATCACCAGGCGCCCGTCCCGCCACGCCTGCACGCGGCGCGGATGAGGCTCGATGAAGACGACGTCGGCGGGCAGCGGGGGCGAGAATCGCCCGGCCGGATCACTGCTGAGCGGACCACGTCCGGCTACCAGGCTCATGGTGTGAGGCTAGACCTCTGTGCGCCGGGCCGGTACGCGCCGGGAGCGGGTCAGTGGTCCGCACAGAGCAACCCCGCGTACTGGCGCTCGAGCACCTTGGCGGCGCCACGCTCCCAGCCCGCGGCCAACGACCCGGACAACTGGTCGGGGAAGATCTCGTCGTCGCCGTTCTCCACGCCGTCGAAGATGGCATGCGCCACCGATTGCGGCGACGATTTGGGGATGTCGAGCTCGCGGGTCATCTCGGTGTCCACGGGCCCGGTCAGCACCGCATGAACACGCACCCCCTGCGGCGCCAGGATGACACGCAGAGATTGCGTCATGGAGAACGCGGCCGCCTTCGAGACGGAGTAGGCCGGGATGATCGGCAACGGGGCCAACGCGTTCACCGAAAGGTTGTTCACGATCGATCCCGCGGATCGCACCAACAGCGGCAAGAAGGTTTGGATCACGGCGTAAGTTCCGAAAAGGTTGACGTCCAGGTGTCGTTGGAGCGCGGAGGGGTCGCTCAAGTCGTCGTACAAAGCAAGGCCGGCGTTGTTGACGAGGATGTCGAGAGCATCGACCTGCTCAGCCGCCGCCCGACGATGGGCGTCTTCGGTGATATCCAGGGTCAGCGGCGTCACTCGGGAATCACCGTTGTCCGCCAAGGCCTTTCGGGTACCCACGTACACTCGCCGAGCGCCTCTGTTCAATGCTTCCACGGCGAGCGCCCGCCCGATGCCGCGATTGCCACCGGTGATCAGAAGTGCTTTGCCTGAGACTGTCGCCACGAAGACCAACTCCTTCTCGTTTGGCGTTAACGGCAGACCGCACATCCTGTGCGGCTTACCGTGGCGAGCCATCGGGGCCCGCATGTATTCCGATGCACCGGGGCGTGCGGAATCATCGATCCGCAGATCAGGGCGCCGACCAGGCGCGCCATCCGGTCGGTGAGAGAGGGCGAGCGCTGGCGGGTCCGCGGGGCGGATGCGGGGCGGTTCAGTGAACCATGCAGGCTTGGGCCCCGTTGTAGACGCCGTCGCGGTAGGCGTCGATCCGGGCCGCGCCTTGCCCCTGTCGGGCCACATCGCCGTTGCCGCGGAACAGCAGTAGGGCGGCCACACCCTTGTCCAGGTCTCCGGGGGAGAGCCGGTAATTGCTCTCGGGGCGGTTCTGCAAGAGGATGCTTGCCGCCCACGCGCCGGCCATACAGTCGGCCCGCAGCGACACTTTCTTGTCGGCTGGATCTTGCCCGTCGCGGTACAACGCGGCGAGTCCATACTGTGTAGCGATCAGGGTGGCGACCGCGAAGTCACCGCCCTCGGCGTAGATCTTCGGCATCGCGGTGACGTTGTCGAATCCGACGTAATCCTCAGGCACGCAATAGAACAGCACATATCCGGCCGTCGATTGACCGGCACAGTCCGGCTGGCCCGCCGGTGCGAACGGGCGGGCCGGTGCCAGCGGGGCCCACGGCCTGCCGGTCAGCTGCGGGAAGACCTGCGAGTAGTAGTCCTCGAGGTCTGTTGGGACATTGTTGACGATGTCGTCGTATGGCGCATTGCCGCCAGCGGCCATGTCGGCGGCGTTGTTGAACGGAATCTCCACGACGACCGGGTCACGGTCGTTGTAACCCTTGCACGCCGCTGCCCCGTTGTCGAAGCCCCGACGGAAGGAGTTGACACGGTCGAATCCGCTGCCGTGGGCACGGGGATCCTGTTTCGCCGTGCCCGGCTCGTCGCGCAGGAAGAGGAAACCCGCCAGCGCCTGATCCAGCTCGTCGGCGTTCGGCCTGAACGTGTCGGCCTTTGCGTGCGCCGCCCACGCCCCGGCGAAGCAGTCGGCCTGAATCTCCTTGGTCACCGTTTGTCCGGTGAAGTTGGCGCGGGCCTGGACCGCGTGCCCCCACTCGTGGGCGAGGACCACCGGAATGACGAAATCACCGAATCGTTTACGCAAGCTCGGCAGCAATCCTTCGGAGTCCCAGGCTACGTCATCGGCTTTCGCGCAGTAGAAGGCGTTGCCGGCGACGTCGTCGGCCGCCGCCGCGCAGGGTGGCAGTGGCCCGGTTGATGGCCGGACCGCATAGAAGCCGCCCTTGACCGGTGCGTAGTCGCGGCCGTACAGCTTGGGAAATTCACCGGCCCAGTAGGTCTCGATGTCGGCGATGGCCTTCGCGGCGAGCGCGTTCGCCGGGTCGGAACCGTCACCGTGGATCTGCACCTGGGGCGCCGGGTTGAACGTGGGCACCGTCGCGGAGTGGGTGGACCTGCCGCCGCACCCGTCGCATGTCAGTACCGCCACCATCACGACGGCTGTCGCGCGGAGCCGCCATCGCCTGTCTGCCATCGTTATTGGATGGGCTTGTCGTCCACTTTGAAGTGGAAGTTCACGTCGGAGCCCTGCACGGTGTTGACGGTCACGGTGACGCCGTACTTCTGTCCGCTGTCGACGAGTTCGCAGCGCAGCGTGGCGCCCTCGGTGCCTTTCAGGTTGTCGGGGCACGTCACGGAGTCGGGTTTGGAACCGAACTGCTGCGTCAGCTGATCGCTGATTTGGCTGGCCACTTGGTTCTTGTCGATGGTGTTGACCATGTCGAATTTGACCTGGCTCCCGTCAACGGTGCTGACCGTTACGTTGACGGTGCTGGTTTGACCGTTGACCTTCATCGTGCAGTTGGTCTGCGCACCGACCTGAGCCTTGAGATCATCGGGACACGTCACCGACTCGGGCTTCTGTCCGTTGGGTGACGTCATCTTCGTGCTGATCTGGTTGGCGACATCTCCTTTGCTCACCACCTTGGGGCCACTCGAGCATGCGCCCACGCTCGCTGCGACCCCTGCGACCGCGCATGCCAAAACGACCTTCTGCCCTAACGAATTAGCCATGACACCAGCCTTCCGCGTTCACGTGACGGCCCAACCCCAGACCCGAGGCAGGGATGACACGTCCTCTTCACATTGCCGCCGGGAAAATTACTCACCGGTGTTGGAATTGGATTGGAACGTTCCTCCGACGGGGCGAGGACGGTCGGACCGTCCGTTTTCAAACGAATTCCAAACTGCCTCCATTAGGTTGACGTTCGGTCAGATCAGGGCCGGGTCGCCGGGCGGCTACCCGGTCGACATTCCGGCTTGGAATTGGAGCAGACGAAATGGCGAGTGCCCCACCGCATACCAAGGCTTACTTGTTGAAGAACCGCGGCAACTCGTGGTGGGTCAACGTCGAGCTCCATCTCACGGCCGCCAGTTTGCGGTGCACTGCCTCGGAGTACTCGAAGTGGGTCGACGAGGAGCTCGGCCTGACCGACTTCAAAGCGAAACTGTCCTCGGGTGAGCCGGTGGTGGTCTTCGACTTTCGCCGCGACGAGCTGACGATCAAATGGCTGCGGCAGTTCTACCGCGGTGGGTTCCGGGTGAGCAGGGGCGATTCCCGGCAGTGGTTGGTCTCGCTCGTCTACCCGAGCGGGTTCGGGACCCTGCTCGACCTGATGACCGACCGGGCAGTGTGGCGCCAGTGGCGTGAGGCGCTACCCGACACGCCCGGCTGAGCGTTCACCCCGGCCGGTCGGTTACCTGTGACAGGCCGGCCAGTCTTGCGGCGATCAGGGAGTCGGAGGCGTGTTCTCCCGTCGCATCGGCCACGCGCTGCGCCCTGCCCAGCAATTCCCGGGCGTTGTCCGACCGGCGATGGTGATTTTCGATGTCGGCCAGCAGGGCGAGAAAGAAGGGGGTCATCGCGGTGGACCCGTCACTGGTGAGCGCGCCGAAGGCCTCAAACGCGGCGTCGCGGTCGCCCTCCCCGTTCTCGAGGGTGCGTGCCCACACGCTGATGATCCTCGCCGCGGCCCCCCACTGCTGGCCGCCGGCCGCACAGAATTCGCGGTCCACGGCGTCAGCCAGTTCGGCGGTGCCTTCGACGTCACCCAGGATCGCGGCGCATTCGACGAATGTCAGCTTCGCCGCAAGGATATTGAATACGTCGCCGCGACTCTGTGCGAGATGTAATGCCCGTCGGTGATATTCCCGCATTGCGTCACGGTCCCCGCGGATCGCCTCGCCCAGCGCCATCCAGCAGTACACCCGGGGGTGGAAGAAGTGCATCGGGTCGGTGACCGTCTCGGGAGGCGGAAACGTGTCCATCATGTGGCGGCCAGTGGCGATGAGCGCTTCAACATCACCGCGCAGGGAATACACCATGATGTGCGCGAAGTCATTGACGACACCGATATCGGGATCCCCTGTCAGGTCGTATTGCTCCCGGAGCCCGTTGGCAATGATGTGCGCCTCGTCGATGCGCCCGTGCCCACACAGCATGAGGCATTGCAGCGCGATCGCCCCGTAGAAGCTTCGGCCCTTGACCTGACTGCCGATCTCGAAGGCACGTTGCACGGCATCCGCCGCGGCCGCGCTGGTCTGGCCCTCGAGGATGCCCTTGGCTCCGGCCAGATGCAGCCAGAGGGTGGCTTGACGTTCGAGCTCTTCGGGTTTGGCCGGGAGCTTGCGACAGATCTGTAGCGCATGGTCGGCGAGGCTGGCTACGTCGTCGTAGGCGGAGCGGGTCAGGGCCCGCTGAATGACCGTTTCGTGCAGCTCCAGGGCTGTCTCGGGGTGCAGCTCCGTGCCGGCGCGCCACGCGTGATCGGCCGCGGCGATCCCGTCTTCGTACGCGGCCGCCGCCAGCCCGGCCGCGCGCGCGGTGGCGACCGCGGCGTGCACGGTGGTGCGTTCCGTGGTGTCGAGCTGTGCGAGCAGCGCGTCGCGGAGAATTCCATGACTGAAGCGGTACATACCCGGCCGGCCGGGCACTTCGTCGAGCAAGCCGGCCTGGTAGGCCGGGCGGAGTCGGCGCTGCACGGCGGAACTCGTCAAGTCGACGACGTCGGCCAATTCGGCGACGTCGAACTCGGGGCCGATGACCGCCGCCGCGGCGACGAGGCGCCGGGACGCCCGTTCCAACGTGGCCAGCCGGCGCCCGACGACGCCGACCACAGCGTCAGACAGGTTGGACGACGCGATGTCGGCTCCACCTCGACCGGCGCTGGCGGCCTGGAGAGTGCGGGCAATCTCCTTGAGGTAGAAGGGATTACCGCCAGCCTGCTGCCACACTTGTTCCGTAACGGCGCGGGAGGTCGCGACGCCGGCTATCGAGTCGACCAGCAGCGCGGCGGCCTCGCGGTCGATACCGTTGAGGTGCACCACGCTGGTGTCATTCGATCTGATCAGGCTCTCGAACGATGAGCGGTTCACGGGTCGATCGACCCCGTGATAGGTCCAAGTACCGATGACTTGAATCGGTACCCGGGGGAACATCGCCGCCAGCAATGACAATGCGTTCCGTGAGGTGCCGTCGGCCAGCTGCAGGTCGTCGAGGACGATCAGGAGCGGTTTGATCGACGACAGGGCCTCCAGCGCCGTGACGATACCTTCGACCACCGCAAATCCCGTCGCGGCGACCCGAGTGGACGGCGCGAGCGGTTCGATGTCATTCCATTCGGGAACAAGTGTGTCGACGACCCCGGGCGCCGCCCGCTTTACCGCCCGGCGTCCGGCGTCGCCCAGGCCGGCGCCCAACTGTCGCAGGAGTTGGATCCAGGTCCACAACAGCGGCAGCTTGATGGCGCTGGGGTGACTGGCCCACGACACGGCTACGTCGTCCGCTCGGACCTGGTCCGCAACCGTTTGTGCTAAAGCGGTTTTCCCGATTCCACTTTCGCCGGTGATCAGGGTCAGCCCGCCAACGCCGGCGGCGGCCAACCGGGCCGTCGAGAGGACCGCGCCAAGTTCCGCGTCGCGGCCGACCAATCCCGGGACCGCCAACCGGCCGGACGCGGCGCGTGCCCGGCCCGCTGGCCACTCATCCCGAATCTCGTTCGGCTCCGCACTGATTCGCCGGAAGAGATTCTGCAGGTCCTCTCCCGGCCGGGCGCCGATCTCGCGCTCAAGCGTGGCACTGGCCCGATGGAATGCACGTGTTGCATCGGCGGTTCGACCGGCGCGGTGCAGAGCACGCATCAGGTGTTCCCACAACCGCTCCTGCAGCGGGTATTGCGCCAACGCCGCCTCGATCTCCGGGATCAGCTCGGTGCCGGAACCGAGCCGCAGCGCAGCATCGAAGCGAGCCTCGATCGCGGTGGTCCGCAATTCGGCGTAGCGCAAGGCGTCGGGCGCGGCGAAGTCTCGATAGGTGAACTCGCCGAACGGGTCTCCGTGCCACAACGAAAGGGCAGCGCCGAAGGCCTCGACCGCGCACGTGGGGTCATCGCGCAGCAGGGCTGACCGGCCCAGCGACACCCGCTGTTCGAAGTGGTGCAGATCAATGGAATCCCCGTCGAGCAGGTTCAGCTGGTAGCCATAGGGCCGCGACTGCAACCGCTGTTCAGCAGCGTCGGCCGGCCCCAGCATTCGGCGCAGGTTGGTGACGTAGGAGCGTAGCGATGCCAATGCCTTCGGCGGCGGGTCGTCCTCCCACACCGAATCGATCAGCCGGTCGATGCTGACGACAGCTCCGATGTTCGCCAAGAGCACCGCGAGCACACACCGCTGCTTCGGGCCACCGAGCGCCGCCCTCGCGCCGTCGACACGGGCCTCCACGACGCCCGACAGGAAGTACTCGACCACCTCACCCGACCCTTAGCAAACCTTTGCTCACGTCAGACAATAGCTTTGGCTGCCAGGACGCGTGGGCGGAAATCGATCGGCAACCCGGCTTCCGACCCCGGGGCGGCACGGAGTAGGAACGTAGCCATGGCGGGACCGATGGAGGGCGTCAAGGTCGTCGAGCTCGGGGTGTGGGTCGCCGGACCCGCCACCGGCGGCATCCTGGCCGACTGGGGTGCCGACGTCGTCAAGATCGAACCGCCGAACGGCGATCCGGGCCGGATGTTCGGCAAGATGCTGGGCTGCGACCTGGGGGTCAACCCGCCTTTCGAAATGGACAACCGCTCCAAGCGCAGCGTCGTGCTCGACCTCACGGAGGAGGCGGGGCGCGAAACGGCGTTCGAATTGCTCGCTGACGCCGACGTTTTCGTGACCAACGTCCGGCCGGCCGCGCTACAGCGGCTGGGGCTGGACTTCGAGTCGGTGGCGGCCCGCAACCCCCGCCTGGTCTACGGACTGATCACCGGATACGGCGAGACCGGGCCCGACGCCGACCGGGCCGCCTACGACGTGGCCGCGTTCTGGTCGCGGGCCGGGGTCGCTCATCTGCTCACCCGGCCCGGCGACACGCCGCCCTTCCAGCGCGGCGGCATGGGCGATCATTCGGCCAGCATGACGCTGGCGGCCGCCGTGTGCGCGGCGCTGGTCGCCCGCGGGCGCACCGGCGCCGGCCAACTGGTGACCACCTCGCTTTATCGCCAGGGCGCCTACACCGTGAGCTTCGACCTCAACACCTATCTGCTGACCGGCCAGCCGATCGCGATCGGGCAACGCGGATCGATGGGCAACCCGTGCATGAACAACTACGCGACCGCCGACGGGCGCCGGTTCTGGATCGTCGGGCTCGAAGGCGATCGGCACTGGCCCCCGCTGTGTCGCGCCGTCGGCCGCCCGGAGTGGCTTTCGGACCCCCGGTTCAGCGACGCGTACTCGCGGTTCGTCAACGCGGTCGAGCTGATCGCCGAGCTGGACGCGGTCTTTGCCACCCGCACCCTCGACGAGTGGGCTCAGGCGTTCGCCGCCGAGCCTGATTTCTTCTGGTCGCCGGTGAACAGCCTCGAAGACGTCGTGGCCGACGAGCAATTCCACGCCGCGGGCGGCATCGTCGACGTCCCGGACGGGCAATCCAGCGTTGCGATGGTGGCCACGCCGGCCGATTTCCACGGCACACCGTGGGCACCGCGTTCTCCGGCACCGGAACTCGGGCAGCACACCGAAGAAGTGCTCGCCGAACTCCGGGCGCGCCGCGACTCGTGACCAGCGGTCGTACCTTTACAAATTTGCTCGCAAGTGTCACGCTGTCCGATGTGTCGCGCTAGCGGCGCCAGCCCAGGACAAGCGTTGCGGTAAACGCCAATGCACCGATTCGGTGCGGCGGTGAGGAACGGATTCAATGGTCACGTCAACGTTCGACATCAGGGAAGGCAGCCGGCTCGGCGCCCGAGCGGGCCGTGCTGACCGGGAGTGTCTGCGATACCGGCTCGACGTCATCGCGGTCAGCGCTCTCGACGTGGTCCGGTCGACCGGAGGTTGGCTCTACGACCGGGCGATGGCCGGCTGGCAGGTGACGGTGCTGCTGCCGAGCGGCGGCGACGCCCTGTCCCTGCGGATCCTCGGTGTGCAGGGGGTGGACTTCGAGGATCACTTCGCCGCGGCGGGTCCGGGCTCGATGAGCCAGAGCCTGGCGGTGAGCGCCGAGGCGTTCGCCGCCGATGCCCGCGTGCGTGACAAGGTGCTCGCGTCGCTCGACGATCGGCTGACCGAAGTCGCCCTGTGGGGCAGGGCGCCCTCCGGGTGGCCCCTGCGGGTGGATCGGGGGGTGGCCAAGGCGCAGTACGTGCTCAGCGCCGCCGCGCGCAGATTCAAGGGCCATGCGCTGGCTGCGGCCGGGATCGACTGCGCCGCAGTCCATTCCACCGAGACGCTGCTCTGTGATCTGGCGACCTGTGAGCGCGGTGATTCGGGGCTGGTCCGGCTCGACTGATGAAGAAGTACTACCGGCACACGCTGCTCTATCTGCACGAGACCATCTCGCTCGGCTCCGGGCGAAGCGAATGCTTCACCGAGGTCTTCACCGACACCTACCGGCCGATGATGGACGAGCTCGGTGCGCGGCTGTTCGCGATCTGGGAGACCACGCCCTACAACGGTCACTGGCCGCAGGTGACGATCATCTGGGAGATCGACGGGTTCGCCGACTACGCCCGGATCGGGGCCGCCCAGGCCCGCGGCGGCAGTCACGAGGCCGCGGCGGGGAAATGGTCGGCCTTTCTGGCCGACATCGGCGCGGCCGGGGAGGGCCGGATCATGTACCCCGGGCCCAGCAACAAGACCCTCGCCCAGCTGCGTGAGGCCAATTTCACTGCGCCGCTGGTGATTCAGGAGATCATGCAGACCAAGCCGGGGCGTCAGGACGACTACATCCGCGAACTGGAGCGGCTCTACGTCCCCTGGTCGGAACGCACCGGTAAGCGCTGGCTGGGTTCGTTCACCACGACGTTCCGCTACAACGAGGTCATCCACTACTGGGCGCTGGACGGCGGCTGGCAATGCTTCGCCGACCACTACCCCTCGTGGAAGGACAGCCCGCCCGCCGAGATCGTCACCTGGATGAGTGTGGCGCCCGCGCTGCGCGACGGCTGGGAGGATTCGATCCTGCAGGCCCTACCGCCGTCGCCGCTGCAGTGATGCGCCAGCAAGAGGCCGTGAACTTCGCCTACGACCCCTTCGACGCGCAGGTGATGGCCGATCCGCTGCCGTACTACCGGATCCTGCGCGACGAGTATCCCGTCTACTACATGCCCCAGTGGGACACCTTCGCGCTGTCCCGCTTCGAGGACATCTGGCAGGTGCTGGAGGTCAACGACGGGACGTTCGTCGCGTCGGAAGGGACCCTGCCGGCCGCATCCGTCCTGGCCAAGCACAACACCGGACCGGTCGCCGACCCGCCGCTGCACCCGCTGCCGTTCCACGCCGTGTTCGACACGGACCTGTACGCGGAGATCCGGCGCGCGCACTCCCAGCCGCTGCGCCCCAGGGCCGTCACCGGCTTGGAGGCCCGGATCCGCGAGCTGGCCAACGAGCGCCTCGACGAGTTACTGCCCCGCGGTTCGTTCGACCTGACGCAGGATTACGGCGGCATCGTGGTGGCGTCCGTGGTATGCGAACTTCTCGGCATACCAGTCGATTTCGCGCCACAGGTGCTGGCCGCGGTCAACGCCGGAAGCCTCGCCGAGCCCGGCGTCGGGGTGGACACCGCCGAGGCGCGGCCCAACTATTTCGAATACCTGCTCCCGGCGGTCCGGCGCCGCCGCGCGGACCCCTCCGGGCGGCCGTTGGCCGTCGTGGACGGCCTGCTCGCTTACCGCCTACCCGACGGCAGTCCGCTCGACGACGTCGAGGTCGCCACCCAGATGCTGTGCATCTTCATCGGCGGCACCGAGACGGTACCCAAGATCGTCGCGCACGGGCTGTGGGAGCTCGGCCGCCGGCCCGACCAGATGGCCGCGGTCCGCGCCGACCCCGAGAACACCGTGCCGACCGCGCGCGAGGAGATGATCCGGTTCTGCGCGCCGGCGCAGTGGTTCGCCCGAACAGCACGCAAGCCGTTCACCATTCACGGCGAGACCATCCGGCCGGGGCAG
>NZ_LZKD01000011.1:0-579 GCF_001668695.1 Mycobacterium sp. E2497 | reverse complement strand
GCAGCGACAGCACACCGCCGCGCGGTACGCCGACCGGTGAGCGGATCACCGTCACCCGCGCCGCCGCGCTGCGCAGCACGCTGAACGATTTGGAGAACACCATCATGGCCAGCGCGCAAGGGTAGAGCACCCACGACGGGTAGCTGCCGGTGGCACCGTCGTAGTTCATGATCAGCACCAGCGCCAACGCGGTGCGCAGGGCGAACGACGCGGCGAGTGCGACGCGCCGGCCGTGCTGCAGCCGGTCCAGCGCCGGGCCGATGAGCGGCGCGATGACCGCGAACGGCGCGATGGTGATCAGCAGATACAACGCGACCCGGCCCTTGCTCTCCCCGGTGGCCGCCGCGAAGAACAGCGTGTTTGCCAGCGCCACCGCCATCGCGGCGTCCACCGCGAAGTTGGCCACCACCGGCCACGTCAACGCGGTCAGACCGGACTTGTCGGCGCCGTCGGCGGTGGCGGCGCGTTGCACCATCCAGTACATCCGCGAACCCATCTCACGGCTGCGCAGCGCGGCGGCGCGGGTGACGGTGATCCGCTCACCGGTCGGCGTACCGCGCGGCGGTGTGCTGTCGCGGC